>DKNL01000049.1 GCA_002474325.1 Opitutales bacterium UBA7389 | reverse complement strand
CGATTCAATAGGGCCCGACCATGCGTTGAAAGATATTCAGCTTTGTTATTCATTATCAAAATACGTTGTACGCCGGCAGATCACGCAAATTTTCGCTGATATTGCAGAGGTGCCACAAAGGGTGGTACAGGTTTCTAGCCTGTTTCCTAAACAGGCCATGTCGTAGTCCCGCGACTGCAGAACTTTGCCCAGCACGACAGGATGCCTGTTCTACTACTCGATATTCCCTAGTTTCCATCCGTGAAATCCGTGCCATCTGTCGTTAAGTTATCACTACGGCAAAAAGGCGAATTCGTTCGAGTTAATCAAAGATCGGCAGACGACTTCCAGGCCGGCTTCTTTCGCGACTTCCTGGGATAGAGCCAATTCTTCGCTGTCCGGATCCCGATTGAGCAAGAGCTGAAAACTGCGTCGAATTTGCGCTTGCGCGGAGTCGCTACCAGCCTCCTCAATCGCTCGAGCCGCCAAATGTCCCGCTTGCTCGCGAGAAAAATCGCTGTTTAATAGATTGAGAGCCTGTAAGGGAGTTGTGGACACTGGACGCTTGGCCCTTACTTGACCGCAATCAGGAAAATCGAAGGCCGTGAACATTTGGTCGTCCACGCGTCGCATGCGTTCTTGATAGAGCATGCGCCTCCAGGTTTCCGGACCATGGTTATTAACCACCTGCCACTGAGCATACGTCTTCTTTACATTGTGGATACGAAAGCTTTTGCCTCCAATTGTCGCGTCTAGCTTTCCTGAGGCAAACAGGATGGAATCGCGAATCACTTCAGCTTCCACACGTCGGGGGGGGAATCGCCAGAGCAGTGCCGAGGTAGCGTCTTTGGCAATAGCATCCCTATTCGGAGCACTGGATCGCCGGAAGGCATCTGACATCACCAGCATGCGGATCATCGATTTCATCGACCAAGGAGCTCCATCAGATACGGTGGGTTCGACAAATTCTGCCGCCAGCCAGTCCAATAGCTCCGGATGACTAGGCCGCGCTCCTGCGTCGCCAAAATCGCTTGTCGTTGGCACAATCCCAATTCCAAAGACATGGTGCCACAGTCGATTCACCATCACGCGAGCCGTGAGCGGATTGGCTTCGTCAGCTATCCAATTTGCGAATACCTTTCGTCTTTCGGGGCCGGGACTACCTGAGGACAAGCCAAGTTTCCCTCCGAGGACTATAGGCCCCGCCGGATCAACCTCGTCTCGGGGGTTCTCAGGACTACCGCGAGCGAGAACTCGTGTGACAGCCGGGTCGATGAGTCGTCCGACAAAAGCCGACTTCGGACCTTCCTGTTCAAGAGCTTTAATCGCCTTCGACAGCGACGCAAGAGAGGCGGTTCGAGCGGCGTCGGATTCATTGGCTTTTCTGATTTTCGGCAAAGAAGCGACTTCCGCCCACTTTCCCTCGGTATTCTCTATTTCAATCTTGTAATCAGAGAATCCCATGCTCGGCATAGTCGTCAGGTAGTCGACATCGTAGTAGTATTCCCGATTCGAACTCAACCGCATCCGATTGATCTCTTTCAGTTCAGGGAAATGAATCTCTATCCAAGGCTGCTCATCACTGCCCTCCTTCATCGCCGCACTCCAGACCATGGTCCCGTATTCGCCGTCATTTACATACCATTCGGCCTGCCTAATATCCGCTCGCATGTGAACCGGTCCCTTTACTTCCGCACCATACTTTGCCAGGGCCAAATTCTTATGACGTTCTTCCGTGCCAAAGATTTCCATTTCATCCAATCTCGCCCGATTAGAAAGAAAGGTTACGCGTAGGGACTTGGTCACTACAGGTTTAAAATGCAACTCTCTATAAGCTCCCCAATCTTCTTCCCAATTTCCTGAAACGTGCAGGACAGCTCGGTGCTTGGATATCTCTGTCCACAACGTTCGGGCAGCTTTTTGCTTCGGGTGGGATTCGGGCAATTCAGGACGTCTTCCGCCAAATTCGATATCCTGAAATACCCCAGTCATCGAGTAGTAGTCTTTGATGCTTACTGGATCGAACTTATGATTGTGGCACCGAGCGCAATTGAGAGTGATCGCCATCATGGACGCTCCTACCGTTTGCATCACCTCATCCATGCGATCGGCCCGGGCCTGCCGAATCGCCGAAAGCTCACGACCAACAGTCGCCGCCGGAACGTGGGGCCCTGCTACCAAAAACCCTGTAGCTTCACCGGCATTGTAGCTGTCTCCAGCAATTTGCTCGCGGATAAATTGATCGTACGGCATGTCTTCGTTAAAAGCCCGAACCACGTAATCGCGATATACCCAGGCATTCTTTCGGTAAAGATTGGCCTCCGACCCGTTCGTCTCCGCCCAACGAATGACATCCAACCAGTGTTGGGCCCACCGCTCGCCGAAATGGGGCGACACCATTAATTCATCGACCAGACTCTCGTAGGCTTGATCGGGATTCATGGCATATGCGATTTGAAACGCTTCCACCTCCTCCGGCTTTGGCGGCAATCCGGTAAGAGTGATTGACGCTCTACGAATCAGCGAACGAGCATCCGCAGCCCCGTTCGGACCAATCCCTGCCTCTTCCAAGGCTTGCAGCAAAAATGCATCTACAGGCTGGGCCCCATCAACATCCGGCACATCTGGCCGCTCGACCGTTTGAAAAGACCAATGGTCCGTTTCCACACCTTCATCGGCTATAGCATCCATTTGCCCCGGCCAATCCGCACCTTCAGCGATCCATTCTTCAATCAAGGCAATCTGTCCCTCAGACAATGGATCTTCTTCGAAGGGCATACGGAATTCCGGGTCCGGGTCTCTAAGCATTTCCAAGAGATAGCTCTCTGCTGGATTACCTGGCACGAGGCTAGGAATGCCACTCTCGCCGCCCATTAGCAAATCGGCCCGCCGATCTATACGCACGTCACCCTTCTGCTTTCGATCACCATGGCAGGACGCGCAGCGCTCCTCGAAAATAGGCTGAATGTCCGATTCGAAATCCGCCGCGAGGCCTAGTGGGACGATCGCGGAGATCGTGGTCGTATAAAACAGCTTCCACAACATTCGTCTACTATGACCAATGCGCGTCCGGCCGAACAAGCCAAAATGGCCGATGGGCGTTCGGCAAAAAACGTTCTGAAAGAAGGCTAGCGGATTTTTTTCATCGTCTAGACCGTTGCTCGATAATTTGGGGAGCTTGTTAATCTTAATTAAGACTGGCTCGAAATTAACCCGATTCCATCCAACCGGACACACTGTAACCGCCATTATAATGTAGATATATAAACTTTCGATAGCTTGTCTTTCATTTTTGATGCCATCGCCACTATTCAAGATGTGGCCCTACGCATGCCTGAAGGCCAAATTGGCAATCGAACCCCGATGATTCCCAATATTACCCCCTCCTGTCACCCTGGAATAGATGTGCTATCCGCGAATAATCAACGACGGAGTTCCCAGGAGACAGCCTGAATCGTTTGATCAGCCCAAGTCGTTTCAATCCCTCGCAAATGGTGATCGAAGAATGCTTCTAGGACCTGCCCGGTTTTGGGCGGGAAACCTCGACCATGGCCACCACCTTCGACGGTAATCAGGGTCTTACTCACCCCGTTGTCTTCCAGGGATTCATAGAGAAGCTCCGACTGGTTGAAAGAAACCGAAGGATCCACGGTGCCATGCACTATTAGGAATGCCGGATCATCGGTGCTGACATACGTGATGGGATTGGCAGCGGCTACCTTTTCTGGGTTTTCCTGAATCGGGCCCCCAATGAGCAATGATTCCGGAGAATCATGCGCATCGTGATCCAATCGAGCCACCTCTACCGCCGTGGCATTCATAGTTAGGAAGTTAGTCGGACCATAAAAATCAGCGACACAGGCCACCCGGCTGGAGTACTGGGTATTGGCACCCAAAGACCCATCCATGGATTCTACGTCTCCACTGGTACCCAACATGGCTACGAGGTGTCCCCCTGCCGACGTTCCCCAAACTCCTATCCGATCGGCATTGAGATTGTGCCGTTCTGCGTTAGCTCGTATCCAGCGGATAGCGGCCTTGCAGTCGTGGATTTGAGCTGGCCATTGGGACTCACCACTAAGGCGGTAGCCAACCGTGACTCCGGCGTAATTGCCACTGGCCACAAAAGGTTCCAATCGGCCGCGGCCCCGCTCCTTGTTTCCGTTGCGCCAGCCTCCTCCATGAATGAAAACGACCACCGGCAAAGCCTTACTCCTATGTACTTTGGGCAACATTAGGTCGAGCGTTTGGCGGCGATTGTCCGTATCCGCATAGGGGATGCTCTCAATCAGTTGTACCGCATCAGAGACAGGGCGGCTTCCTACGTTTTGCCGATTGTCGATTTGGTTACGCTGCCCGCTTGGAGGGCTATTTCCTTCGCTCCGATTTCGATTGCCTGCCAAACGGTCGACCAATTGGGCCAGCTCCGCTCGATCGATAAAGCCATCTTGGTTACGATCTAGATTACTGAAATTGGCCTTCATCTGGCGAATCGCCTCGTCCGGAGAAACTTTGCCATCCTGGTTCTTATCCTGATCATCGAGCCACATCTGGATGCGCTGTTCCTTTCCAACATCCGCTTCGGGGATTTGTGCTGATACGCCCGGAATGGCTCCGATAGTAGCCAGAAAGGCTAACAAGACGAGGGTAAGGCGATGATTCGTGTTCTTGGGCATCGTGATATTCTTCTTGAAATTCCGATAAGATAGTAACACCTGTTAACAATAACAGGCTATGTCAATATCCAAAATGAGGAAGCTGCAAGTGGGTACTGAATCGGTTGGATTCTACCTAAGTCGGGCTAATATCGTGTTCAGAGAATTGCTCAGACAGTCTCTCCAGGAGTCGTCGCTACACCGGCACGTCAAGCCCGGTATGGAGAATCTCATGTTCGCTCTTTACGATCAAGATGGGCAGACAAAAACCGAGCTGGCGCGAAGACTTCGCCTTTCGAAAATGACCATCACCCGCCTCGTCAGGGAGATTGAAAAGCAGAAGCTGGTGGAAACGGTGGCAGACGATCGCGATAGGCGAGCCAATCGGGTGATGCTGACTCCTTTAGCTAAACGTCTAGAGCCAGAATATCATAAATTGGCCCTTCAGTTGGAAGAACGAATTGCCGCCAACTTTACCCAAAGGCAATTAGCCGATTTCAGTGATTATTTGAGGAGGGTGGTCGATTCGCTCGAAAGCGGCCTGTCCTAACAGCCAAGTAGGATGACACTTAACACACAAGTGGCGATCATCGGCAGCGGTCCTGCTGGACTTCTGCTTTCTCAATTGCTGAATAAGCAAGGGATCGAATCGGTCATCCTGGAGAAGCACGCGCGTGCTCACGTTGAGGGACGTATTCGGGCCGGAATTCTGGAACAGGGAACGGTCGATATACTTAAGGAAGCGGGCGTTGGCGAACGGCTCCATCGCGAGGGACTCATTCACGACGGCATCGGCATACAGTTCAATGGCACCAACCACCGGATTGGCTTCAAAGCCGACAATACCGGCAGAACGGTAACTGTCTATGGGCAAACAGAAGTCACCAAAGACCTCATGGATGCCCACGCCAGTCGTGGGCAAGAACCTTTTTATGAAGCCGAAGAAGTTCGCATTAGCGGGATTGAAGAGGGTAGCCCCGCTCTTCACTGCATCTATCGGGGAGCACCTCTCGCGGTGAAGTGCCAATTCGTCGTCGGCTGCGACGGTTATCACGGCATATCCCGAGGCTCCATTCCTTCAAACATCCTGCAAACCTTCGAGCGCGTTTACCCCTTTGGCTGGCTAGGCGTGTTAGCCGATGTGAAGCCTGTATCCGAAGAGCTGATATACAACAAGCACGAGGACGGCTTTGCTTTGGCCAGCCAACGCTCCCCAACCAGGAGCCGCTATTACATCCAATGCGACGCAAACGAATCGATTGATAATTGGCCAGATGAACGATTCTGGGAAACTTTGATCCACATGTTCGGCCCGGAAGTCGGGTCCCAAATCGAAACCGGGCCATCGATCGATAAAAGTATCGCCCCGCTTCGCAGTTTTGTAGCCGAACCGATGCGCCACAAATCTTTGTTCCTAGCCGGCGATGCCGCTCACGTGGTACCTCCAACCGGCGCCAAAGGATTGAATCTGGCCGCATCGGATATCCACTATCTCACCGAAGGCATGATTGATTACTTTTCTACTGGCACCACGAGCGGCCTAGATCAGTATTCCAGCCGATCGCTCGCCCGGGTCTGGAAGGCGATTCGGTTTTCGTGGTGGTTTACTAACCTAACTCACCGCTTTCCCGGAGACGAAACGCATGGCATGGGACACAAAATTCAACTCGCCGAACTGGATTACCTGGTAAACTCGGACTCAGCTAAAGCAAGCCTTGCGGAGAATTACGTGGGCCTACCTTTCTAATGCCACGTGCTCGCAAACGATAAACCCTTCCTCATATGGAGTCATTTACGCCCAAAGATAGCGATAGCCATCCCCCCCTCATTCATCCACCGTACAAATCGAGCATCACCCGAAGCCCCACTGAGGAACCGATCATCGTTCCCCAGACCATCACGGAACTGACCGGGCCCAAGTTCAATCCTTCCATACTGCCAGAAGATTCCTATGATCTCACCAATAATAGTCGGAATTCAGGCGAGCCCATCGGGGAAAGGCTGATAGTTGCCGGACGCGTTCTCGATGAAAACGGAGTACCGATTTCCGGGGTAATGGTCGAGATTTGGCAGGCTAATTCGGCGGGCAAATATACCGATAGAGAGGACCAGCATCACGCGGCGGTCGATCCCAATTTCCTAGGGGCAGGTAGAACCATAACTGATGAAGATGGCTGGTATCGATTTATCACGATTCGCCCCGGCGCCTACCCTTGGGGCAATCATGCAAACGCTTGGCGGCCGCATCACATCCACTTCTCGATTCTTGGCAAGAATATCATGACGCGCCTGGTCACGCAGATGTACTTCGAAGGGGATCCTCTGTTGCCGTTTGACCCGATTTATAATGCTGCTCCCGATGATGCTAGAACCCGCCTGATAGCGGCCTTTTCTTTGGACCTTACCGAGCAAGGATTTGCACTTGGATACCGTTGGGACATCGTCATCCGCGGACCGAAAGCAACCCCTTTCGAAGATTAGCATGAGTTACGAGAAACAAACACCCTCTCAGACCGTCGGCCCCTTTTTTTCCTATGGACTGACACCTCAGCAGTATGATTACGATTACTCGGACCTGGCAACCGGAGATCTCGTTGCCGATGGAATCCAAGGTGAAGCCATTAACCTGATTGGCACCATTTACAACGGTGACGGCCAAGAGCTGAGACATGCCATTATTGAAAGCTGGCAAGCCGACAGCATGGGCAGATATGCCAAAATGGGCCTCATGGAAACCTTTTCCGGCTTCGCCCGCGTCGGCACTGGGAGAGGTGAGGATCCCCGTTACCGGATTCGTACCGTCAAGCCCGGGCGCGTCGACCAACGACAGGCACCGCACATCGCACTCACTCTTTTTTCCCGCGGCCTAATGCATCATGTCTACACCCGCCTCTACTTTTCGGATGAGGAGGAAGCCAACGAAAAGGATCCCCTGCTCCAGAGGTTGCCAGCTCATAGACGACAGACACTCATCGCCAAAAGAGTTGAAGCGGAAAACGTAATCTTCTACCAATTCGATATTCACATGCAAGGAAACCAGGAGACAGTATTTCTGGAATTCTAGTAAGAAAATCGCTTTTCACCGCACCATGAGCTCGCCCGCCTACATCTATGACTACATCCGCACGCCGATTGGCCGCTATGGAGGTTCATTGTCGTCTGTACGCGGCGATGATTTGGCAGCCTTGCCGATCCTCGCGCTGATGGAGAGAAACCCCTCCGTTGACTGGTCCGCCACAGATGACGTTATCTTGGGTTGTGCCAACCAAGCAGGGGAAGATAATCGCAACGTGGCTCGTATGGCACTTCTCCTAGCGGGCATGCCATTGAGCGTTCCAGGGCTGACACTGAACCGATTGTGCGGCTCCGGAATGGAAGCTATCGGATACGCGGCCCGGACCATTTGGACAGGTGAAAACAACATGCTGATAGCCGGGGGCACAGAATCCATGTCGAGGGCGCCTTTGGTCATGGCTAAGTCGGAGAGGAGCCGGCTACCCGATGCCACTTTGTACGATACTACCTTAGGCTGGCGCTTTATAAATCCTCGGTTGGAGGAACAGTACGGAGTAGATTCTATGCCCGAAACTGGCGAAAACATCGCCTGCGAATGGGGCATCAGTCGCGCGGATCAGGACGCCTTCGCGCTACGATCTCACCAAAAAGCCGTGCGGGCCCAATCCGATGGAACTCTCGCAAAGGAAATCATTACAGTCAAAACTACCAACGAGCAAGGCGAGTCCGTCGTAGTCGAGAAAGACGAACATCCTCGAGCCGATACTTCGCTGGAAAAACTGGCCGCACTCGCGACCCCTTTCCGAGAAGACGGAACGATCACCGCTGGCAATTGCTCCGGCATAAACGACGGCGCCGCGGCTTTGTTGATCGGCTCGGAATCGGCCGGCGAACAGTTTGGATTGTCCCCTATCGCGAAGATCTCAGCCATCACGGTCACCGGCGTCGAGCCGCGCGTCATGGGCATGGGCCCACACCCGGCCACCGAGAAACTGCTTCGAATAACCGGCCTCGCCCTAGCGGACGTCGATCTCATCGAAATAAACGAAGCTTTCGCGTCGCAGAGCTTGGCCGTGCTCCGCCAACTCGGAATTCCCGACAACGCGGATCGCATCAACGTTAACGGAGGAGCTATTGCCTTGGGGCATCCCCTAGGCATGTCTGGCGCCCGCATAACTGGAACGGCCGCTCGCGAGCTTAAACACCGGGGGGGTAATCGCGCCATCTGCACGATGTGTATCGGGGTTGGCCAAGGAATGGCCATCCTGCTTGAGGCGGTATGATACTATGAAATCCTCACTTGATGGATCGAGCCCTCTGTCCCCGGATAAGCGCCTCCAAGCCATGCTTGCCGTCGAAGCGGCCCTCGCTTCTGCTCTGCAAAAGTCGGGAATCATTTCTAAAGAGCAGGCCGCCGCAATCTCAGAAGCCTGCGAATCCAAGTCTTTCAATACCATCCCCTTGAATCAAGCAGGAGCTATCGCGGGTACGCCGGTCATTCCGCTGGTCAAAGAAATTGTATCTCGGACAAAGGCGAAATCCGGCGGAGCCGCTAGCTATATACACTACGGTGCAACCAGTCAGGACATATTGGATACAGCTACGGTTCTACAACTAAAGGAGGCGGTGAGTCAAATCGGTCGCCAACTCCAAAGGATAGAATCCGCCTTCTCGAGCCTGGCCAAAGAACATGTCAATACGGTCGTCCTCGGCCGTACATTGCTTCAACCGGGACCACCTGTAAGCTTCGGTCTCAAGGTCGCCGCTTGGAAAGCCGCAATCACGCGAGGTAGACAACGATTGGAAGCGGCGGCGAACGGCGGTCTCGTAGTCCAATTCGGTGGGGCAGTCGGAAATCTATCTAGTCTAGACGATAAAGGAATGCAGATCGCCCAATTCTTGGCTGCCGAACTGGACCTCGAACTTCCAGATGCCCCCTGGCACACCCATCGCGATCGAATGGCCGAGCTCGCATCGGCGACTGGAATCCTGATTGGAAGTATGGGTAAGATCGCCCGCGATATATCGCTGCACGGCCAGGGAGAAGTTGGAGAGCTCCACGAAGCGGCGCCGACCGATGAAGGCAGCTCCTCCGCGATGCCTCACAAGCGAAATCCAGTCAGCTGCATGCACGTTCTAGTCGCATCAAATCAGGCTCCAGCACTGGTGTCGTCCCTGCTATCTGCCATGCCACAGGAACACGAACGCGGGTTGGGTGGATGGCAATCGGAGTGGCCCACCCTGCAAACCCTATTCGCGGCCGCAATGTCGGCCTCGGCAGCGATGGCAGAGCTTTCGGAAAGATTGGAAGTGGATACCGCCAAGATGAAATCAAACTTGCAGTCCACACGGGAAGTTGTATTTTCGGAAAGGCTCGCGACCTCCCTCATTCCCCAACTGGGCCGCTTGGAAGCCCAAGAACTCGTTAGCGACCTGGTGGCTAAATCCAACGCACACGGAAAACGTCTCTCTGAACTGGCCGCTGAAGACGCAACCATTCAATCCACCCTCAACGCAGCTGGCTTGGAAGCCGTATTCTCTATCGAACTGAGCCTCGGATCTAGCGAAGAGCTTACCAACCGCCTCCTTCAGGCTTAGCACTTTTTGTCATGCCCAGCATTCGGACGAGCGACGAGATTGAGATTAGTTACGAAATCTCGGGCGAATCATCAAAGCCCACCTTAATGTTTTCCCATTCGCTCGGCGCAACGAGATCCATGTGGGGCAAGCAGATCGAAGGGTTCTCGAGAGATTTTCGAATCCTCCGTTACGACACTCGGGGCCATGGTCAGTCTGGGTCGCCACAAGGCCCGTACACTCTGAAACGCTTGGGCCAAGACGCCGTGGAATTGCTGGATAACCTGAATATCAGGTCGGTTCACTTCTGCGGGCTCTCCTTGGGCGGCATGACGGGGCTCGAGCTTGGGATCCAGGCCCCCGAACGATTGAAGTCACTCGCAATCTGTTGCACCTCGGCCCATCTTCCACCAAAAGAAATGTGGGATGAACGCATCAAACGAGTGACCGAACTCGGGTTGAGTTCTATTACAGAGACAGTATTGCGTCGATGGTTCACCCCTTCATATCTAGAAAAAGAATGGAAAGACATTGAGGCAGTGAAGAGCCAACTACTATCAACGCCAAGAAGAGGTTATGCGGGTTGTTCCGCAGCGATACGGGATATGGACTTTCGGGCGAAGCTGAACAATATAGACAAGCCTTGCCTCGTAGTTGCCGGAAGGGATGACCAGGCGACACCGCCCAAACATGGAAAGCTCATTGCCGCAGGAATAGTCGGGAGTCGCTATGCAGTAATCACAGATGCGGCCCATCTCGCCAATATCGAACAGGGAGACTCCTTTAATTCTATAGTATCCAGTTTTTTATTTCAGAATATTTAATGAAAGAAACTAAACAGGAAACTCACAAGCGGGGGTTGCAAAACCGTCGATCGGTTCTTGGCGACGAATACGTGGACAAAGCCATCGAGGGCGCCAATGAACTCAACGCCGAATTCCAGGATTTCATTACCCGCTACGCCTGGGGCGAGATTTGGGATCGACCTAGTCTTGACAAACAGACTCGCAGTTTGTTGACCCTAGCTATTCTCGTCACTCTGGGGAATGATGAAGAACTCAAGATGCACGTCCGGGCTGCTGTTACCAATGGCGTTTCGGTCGAGGAGATAAAGGAGGTCTTCATGCACGCTGCCGTCTACAGCGGACTTCCCTCCGCCAATAAAGCCTTCAAGCTAGCGGTACCCATCCTTCAAGAACTCGGAGAATTGTAAGCCCATCCGGATTCACGCAATTACATGAAAACCGTTCCTGTCATTACGCCTGAAAAAGCCGCTAGTAAGGTTAAGTCTGGGGACGCTCTACTCGTTGGCGGTTTCGGGATGACAGGAAACCCGGTTGGTCTTCTGCACGCCTTAGCAAAGACCGAAGCAAGCAACTTGACCTACATTGGGAACAATATCGGCGAATCCAATCTTGGCGGTGGGAAATTGCTTCTCAACGGGCAGGTCAAAAAAATGGTCGGCTCGTTTTTCACCAGCAACCCGGATGCCGTAAGAGCCACCCAATCGGGCGACGTGGAATACACTCTCCTTCCTCAAGGCAGCCTAGCCGAGGCGATAAGAGCCGGTGGGGCAGGCATTGGCGGCTTCTACACACCGACTTCCGTGGGTACAATCTTGGCTGAAAATCGAGAAATGAAGGTTTTCAATGGCGTGGAACAGATTCTAATCGAGAGCATTCGCGGAAACATCGGCTTGGTTCGTGCTTGGAAAGCCGATACGTTCGGTAACCTGATCTATCGAATGACGGAACAGAATTTCAACAAAGCCATTGCCACTGCTGCCGACCTAGTGATCGCTGAGGTCGAGGAGATCGTACCAGCTGGCGAAATAGCGCCAGACGCCATCCACACGACGGGCTGCTACGTGGATTTCCTAGTCGAGCACAAACTGAAGGAAGAGAACCTTGGATCTTCAGCGAGTATTGATCGCAATCGCGACATTCCGGAATCCCGTCTTAACATAGCCCGACGAGCCTATCGGGAGCTTAAAAGAGGCGATGTGGTAAACCTCGGCATCGGCATCCCCACCCTGGTCGCAGAACTCATTTCTGAAGACGATGAAATAATACTCCATACCGAAAACGGAATGTTGGGCGTCGGACCCGCTCCCTCCGACGGAAGCGGGGCCATGGATTATCCGGTTAATGCCGGGAAGGTTCCCGTTACAGCTCTCAAAGGGACCAGTTACTTCGACAGCACCGAATCATTCAGCATGATCCGAGGCGGCCACTTGGACGTCGCCGTTATGGGCGGTCTAGAGGTCGATGAAGCTGGTAACTTCGCCAACTGGGCTGTACCCGGCAAATCACTGCTCGGAGTCGGTGGAGCTATGGATCTGGCGTTAGGAGCAAAGAATTTGATTATCACCATGACCCACAATAATCGGGATGGGTCTTCAAAGGTCGTTCCTCTGTGCTCTTTGCCCCTCACTGCCAGGAAAGCCGTGAACCTGATTATTACCGACCTAGCCGTATTCGATTTCAGTGCGGGCTGCCTCACCCTCCGGGAAATCATGCCCAAATCGAGTTTGGATAGGATTCGAGAAAACACGGCGGCTAAGTTCGTCGAACGTCTACACCAAAGCCATGTCTAGCAAATCTGACAAAACACAAGTAACCGGAGCCTGGTTTCTTAAGAAATCCAATAACGCCTACAAAGGCCGGGGCGAACTTCATAAGCCCGGTTTTCTTCTTCGTGTTGGCCATGTTTATATTCGCCACCGTTGTTAGGAAGACAAGATTGGACAACCGCTTTGCCCCGAGGTTGCTTGCCAAGTCCGGAACAGACACGCACAAGATAGTCTTGGCCTTCATGGTCGGGACGGCGTCTATGTCTACTGTCATGTCCGATGTGCCCGCCTGCACTATTTAGATGGCTTTAGCGTTAGGGATCTTTCAACGCGAAAACCTGCAACTGGGACCTTCAAAAACCGCTACAGCCTTTCCCCGGCCCACTACCGCTAGAGCCATGAGCATTCCTTATCTCGGGAACAATCCGCTTCTGCCCGTGATCAAGACCGGCATCATTCGCGTTTTCGGTTGAGCCAGCACTTTCCGCAGAAAGTTTAGATGCCTTGACGTAAACGATTGACTGGCCTCGGCTGGCTTGGGGTCCTCCCCTCTTTAGAGGGCGGCGACCAATTCACAAATCGAATTACCTTTACCAGTTAGCGGCAGCTTCGGCCATGCGGTTTCGCAGCTCTCGACGAAGCGACTTGACCAGATTCGCACTTTCCGGATCGCGAGCGAGATTGGTCAATTCCTCTGGGTCGTTTTCGTAGTCGTATAATTCCACACCGAAATCGCCTTCATCCCACTCCGTGTAACGGTGGCGATCCGTACGAATCGTGCGTCCCAGAAACTTGGATCCATCCGCCCGGCGAACCGTGCGAGCTTCAGTCACGCTGTAAGCCGATTTCCTCAAATTCGAATCCGGATCAGCCAGTGCAGGCAATAGACTCTTCCCCATCACATGATCGGGTATTTCGAGCCCGCATAGTTCGCTCAAGGTTGGGTAAAGGTCGACTAGTTCCGTGGGTGATTTAGCCACCTTCCCCTTTTCAAACTCCGAACTCGGGGCGGAAATGATAAGGGGAACGCGAGCTGATCCCTCAAAGAGATCACTTTTCTGCCAGAGCCCGTGGGCTCCCAAATGATAGCCATGATCTGATACAAATACAATTATGGTGTTGTCCGCGAGATCCAAACGATCGAGGGTATCCAAAAGCTTGCCTACCTGAGTATCCACCAAAGTGATCGACGCGTAGTAAGCTTGAATGATCTCCTTGCGAATCTCGATCCCCAAATCGAGCTGACCTGGCCGATCCTGGAGAGCCGCCTTGGGAATATCGTCGCGATCGTCTTCCGGCATTATGTAGGGATCGATTAGAGATCGCGGATACATGTCGAAATAAGTATGCGGGGCCACGTAAGGCGTGTGGGGCCGATAGAATCCCATAGCGATAAAGAAGGGTCGGCCGGTTTTGTCTGGGTGATTTTTTTCCAGCAACTCAATCGCCATGGCAGCTCCAATCCCGTCCGTATGCTCGTATTCCTGGCTAGTAATCTCCAGCCAACTCAAGGTTCCTCCTGAGCTTGCCCCCTCCACGATGATATTGAGATCTTGCTCGAAAACCTTGTCGATGCCGATTGGATTTCTCACTTCCTCCCAGGACGCCGGGTCATCGCGGCCATTGGTTCCGATCTGGCCCGGAACGCCATAGTGATAGAGCTTCCCTACGCGAGCCACGTAGTAGCCATTGTTGCGAAAGTGTTGCGGCAAGGTGAGAACTTGGGGAATGAGCTCTCGAAAATGGCCCGCGTTGGTAAGAATTCCAGTTTGCTCCGGATAAAGCCCCGTCAAAAACGAGGTTCGGCTGGGATTGCAAACAGGATTTTGAGAATAGGCATGCTCGAAGAGGATTCCCCGCCTCGCCAAACGATCGATCTGGGGCGAATGGACTAGCGGGTGCCCATAAGCGCTCAAATCGCAATTCATGTCGTCCGTGGCAATGAGGAGTACATTGGGCTTATCAGCAGCTAGGCTAGTAGACAAACAGATAAACGCTACGAGATGGGAAACGAAGGAAAAGAATTTCAGGGGCGTCATTTAATTTACGAGAAAGACTACTCGCCCAGATCAATCAACCACAAAGCATTTAGAACCGTCGGAGCGGATTAACCCCCGATTTCGTTCTTGAGCGCATTGAATTTGTCGCGGGATCAACCCTCTCCTCAGCTTAGATCTTCCTTGGGATGTGGCATATGCGTCCTGTGGGAAAAGCCATATCCGTGGACAGGAGGAAATCTATGCACATAGCCGTAATTTTCCTTACCCGATATCCTAGAAGCTTTACTCCACCGCCCATTCTGCCTTCCCTATTGGACTACTCCCCATGACCGATTTCTATTCCGACCTTAGAAAGCTCTACCCACCCGATCGCTTCTATCAGGATGCCGCTCGAGTAACTCCCTACGTTTCCGATGGATTAACCGTGTTTCGCGAGGAACCCAAGGCAGTGGTCATGCCGATCAGCAATGAGGAAGTGGTGGAGACGCTACGACTCTGTTACGAGTACGAGATTCCGTTCGTCGCTCGCGGGAGTGGCACCAGTCTCTCTGGCGGGTCGCTCCCAATAAAAGACGGCATCGTCATCAGTTTGAATCGCCTCAATAAGATACTCGAGCTTGATCCGGACAATCGAATCGCTCGCGTCCAACCGGGCGTCATCAATTCCGAGATCAGCGCTGCCGCAGTCAGGCACGGGCTTTACTTCGCCCCCGACCCGTCCAGCCAGACCGTATGCACCATCGGAGGCAATCTCGCTTTCAACTCAGGAGGCGCCCACTGTCTGAAGTACGGAATGACTTCCAACCATATTCTTGGTCTTACCGTCGCTCTACCGGACGGTACTATTGCGGAGCTTGGCAACGATAGTTTGGAAAACGCCGGCCCTGATTGCGTCGGTCTGTTCGTCGGTAGTGAAGGCTTGCTAGGAATTGCTCTAGAAATCCAAGTGCGGCTGATGCCCGTACCCGAGTCGTTTCAAACCATACTGGCCAGCTACGATAGCCTAGAAGCCGCGGGTGATGCGGTCGCTGCCGTAGTGGCATCTGGAATACTACCAGGAGCGATGGAGATAATGGACAAGCTGGCTATCGAAGCAGCAGAAGCAGCGGTCAGTGCCGGCTACCCTGAGGATGCCGAAGCCTGCCTCATCGTCGAATTGGACGGAGAAGCCGGAGCAGTCGACGCCGACTTCCAAGCACTTTCGGATACAATGAAGCAAACTGGGGCAAAAGAGGTACGCGTCGCCCAAAATACTGAGGAAAGACTGCTTATTTGGAAAGGGCGCAAAAGCGCCTTCTCGGCGGTCGGTCGACTTTCCCCCGACTATATAGTTCAGGATGGCGTCGTCCCCCGCTCGAAACTGGGTCAGGCCCTCAAGGAGATATCACGATATAGCTCGGAGGCAGGACTACGGGTAGCCAATGTCTTCCACGCTGGAGACGGCAACCTTCATCCTCTTATCCTATTCGACGCGACAGAACCGGATGGGCTAGAAAAAGCAGAAGCTCTAGCCGGGAGAATTCTTCGCCTTTGTCTGGAATTAGGCGGATCTATAACCGGGGAACACGGAGTGGGTGTGGAAAAACTTGAATATATGCCAGACATGTTTTCACCAACGGATCTCGACGCCTTCGACCGCTTGCGGCGAGCGATCGATCCAAAGGAAATATCCAATCGCGGGAAAATGCTTCCCGGCAAGGAAGCCCCCGCCCTTTCCTCTCACGGACCCCACCCGTTGGAAAAAGCCGGTGTCATTTCCCGCATGTAGCAACCATGGCAGAGAAAACACAAGAAATGCTGCAACCAAGTTCGGTGGGTGAACTGCAATCGATCATTCGCGATGCGAACTGCGTGTCCGTCCATGGTAGGGAGAAGCGAGCCGCTTCTCCATTTCCCAAGGAGGATCCCAAAACCTGCATCTCGCTTTCTAAATTCAATCGTATTCTTGAGTACCAACCTAATGAATACACAATCACGGTTGAAGCGGGAACCAAGATATGCGACATCGCCCACGCTCTTTCCGAACATGGGCAATACCTCCCCTTCGATCCCCCGTTTGCGGATGAGAATCTCACTATTGGATCTGTCATATCTCGAGGATTTTCTGGGCCGGGCGCCTGCCGCTTTGGAGTACTGCGAGACTTTATTCTCGGCGTCACTTTTGTCGATTGTCTCGGCAAAAGCATTCGAACCGGCGGCAAGGTGGTTAAAAACGCGGCTGGATTCGATATACCCAAACTTATATGCGGAACCTGGGGCAGCCTAGGAGCTATAACAGAAGCTACTTTTAAAGTTTTTCCAATCGCTCCCGAATACCGAACGCTCGTATTCAAATTTCCTAGTTTCGATACCGGACACGCAGCATTCGTCCGCATTGGCCGATCTCAATTCACCTTAGACGTTCTCGACCTCAGGGAGGACGGGCACTTGAACGTCAAACTCGGAGGGCAACCGGGATCAATGAAGAACCGAATCGCTGCTTTAGAAGCAGAGCTAGGTAAACCATGCATAATCCCAAACGACGCGTTCTGGGATGCACCCATCGCCCTATCCCGATTTCCGGAAACCAGTGCCCTTGTCAAGGTGGCTACCAACCCTACGAGCATTCCCGCATTGGATACAGCTTTAGGATCACATGAGCCCGCCTGCCGCT
>DKNL01000292.1 GCA_002474325.1 Opitutales bacterium UBA7389 | reverse complement strand
ACTCCATCGGATTATCGTTTTCCGGCAAAGAGTCTATTCGTATGATCATAAAGAAGAAAGAACTGGAATCTATCCGAAACGCGACCTGCAATACGCCTCACGCACTTCTGGGGCTTCATCCTGCAGTTGTTGATGGTAAGTCTGGATTGGTAGCCCGAGCCTTTCTAAGCGACGCAGCACGCTGCGAAGTTGTCGATGTGAGCGATCCGGACGGTCAGCGTTATCCACTAGAGCACCTTTCGGAAGATGGGTTTTTTGAGGGCTTTATCGGGAATCGTGATGAGGTATTCGCATATCGGTTTCGCATAGAGACCCACGAATTGGAAGTTAGACAGTATTATGATCCCTATTCGTTTCTTCCGACGATGGGAGAATCAGATCTATACCTCTTCAACGAGGGGACGGAACGACGTATTTTCGAGAAGCTAGGCTCAAGAATCCGAGTGATAAACGGCGTATCGGGCGTTAGCTTCGCGGTATGGGCGCCGAACGCTAAACGCGTTTCCGTGGTGGGAGGTTTCAATCGCTGGGATGGACGTTATCACCCGATGAGGAATCTGGGCACTAGCGGCGTTTGGGAGCTGTTCATTCCCGGGGTGTGTGACGGTGAAATGTACAAGTACGAGATCGTTGGCTCGGAAGGAGTTCCCTTTTTGAAAACCGATCCCTATGGATCGTATTTCGAAGTGCCTCCCAATAACGCGACTATTGTGTATGATCACAACAACTACGAGTGGGGTGACCGGCAATGGATGGACGAGAAAACGGAAAGGCAGTCGCTGGACAAGCCGATGTCGGTTTACGAGGTCCATCTTGGATCCTGGAAGCGGAGATGGGAAGAGGATAACAGGCCGCTGACCTATTCGGAATTGGCTAAGGAGCTAGCGGAATACACATTGGATCATGGCTTCACTCATATCGAATTAATGCCCGTAGCAGAACATCCGTTTGATGGGAGTTGGGGATATCAGGTTACCGGTTACTTTGCTCCGACGCAGCGTTTCGGATCCCCAGATGACTTCAAGGCGTTTATAGACTACCTGCATCAGCGTGGACTTGGAGTAATTGTCGACTGGGTGCCTGCCCATTTCCCTCGGGATGCGTTTGCCCTCCCGTGTTTCGATGGCACTCATTTATATGAGCACGAAGACCCCCGATTAGGGGCTCACCAAGATTGGGGAACCTTGATTTTCAATTACGGGCGGCATGAAGTTAAGTGTTTCCTGATTTCCAATGCTTTAGCCTGGATCGAATACTTCCATATCGACGGTTTACGCGTCGATGCGGTCGCATCGATGCTCTATTTGGATTATTCGCGGGAAGAGGGTGAATGGATCCCCAACCAGTATGGAGGCAATGAAAACCTGGAGGCGATAGCCTTCATTAAGGAGACCAACCGATTGGTTCACGAGTTGTATCCAGGCACGCTGATGATAGCCGAGGAGTCCACCTCCTTCCCTGGCGTCACTAAATCTCCGGAGGAAGGTGGGCTCGGTTTCGACTTGAAGTGGAACATGGGTTGGATGCACGATAATCTGCGTTACTTCGAAAGAGATCCAATTCATCGAAAATATCATCAGAGTAATCTCACGTTTGGAATGCTCTACCAGTATGCGGAGAACTTTATCACGGTTTTCTCCCATGATGAAGTGACTCATGGGAAGGGCTCGATGATCATGAAAATGGGGGACTGTTCGATATCCGAAAAATCCCAGACCTTACGGTCCCTTTATGGCCACATGTGGGCCTATCCAGGAAAGAAGCTTTTATTCATGGGAGGGGAATTTGGACAGTCTGAAGAATGGAATTACGCGACCACCCTTCAATGGCATCTAAATGAATACAAAGATCACTCGGGAATCGCGGCTTTAATCCGAGACCTTAATGAGCTTTACCGGACAGAACCAGCGTTAGCGGAGACCGATTTCATTGAGGACAGCTTCCGATGGATTGCCTGTTGGGATACTGAGGCGGGAGTAATTAGCTATTCACGAACCGCTCCCGATGGCCACAACATTATCATGGTCGTTTGCCACTTTACTCCGGTCGAGCGAAATAACTATCGCATTGGATTGCCCAGAGCAGGCTATTGGAAAGAAGTTTTGAATACTAATTCCGGATTCTATGGTGGAAACGACTTAGGGAACGGATCCGGTCTTCATTCCGAAAGCCTGGCCTTCGATGACTTGAATCAATCGGCGGAATTCGTCCTTCCTCCCTGTTCGACAATGGTCTTTAAATGGGAAGGGTAACGCCAAGCCATCAAGGCTTGGATTTCTCGATGAAGCAACAGGTAGATTAGAGGTTAGACTCGAGCTTGGGTCTATTTACCGCACGCGATCTCTTCCCTAATTTCTTGTATGTGCGAGTCGAGAATCTTATCGAAGCGAATCAGTTGATGGGCCAGATAGCGCTGAATGAGCCGAGAGTTTCCATGGTATTCTAGCCGAACAAGTCCAGTTGCTTGTCATCAGTCCGGACGCGTATCTCCTTGCGTGAATTGGATCTGGGTCCGGGTGCGCTCACGGTTACGGCGTCGTCGTCTGATTCGAGCTTGTTTAGAATCTCTTTGGCTCGGTCTATAACGGGGGTAGGCAATCCGGCGAGACGAGCAACCTGTATTCCGTAGCTTCGATCCGCGGGCCCTTTGATTACGCTTCTGACGAAGACTATGTCGTCATTCCATTCCTTAACGGCTACGGAAAAGTTTTCGAGGCGATTAAGATTTTTTTCGAGTTCCGTAAGCTCTTGGTAGTGGGTCGCAAACAGCGTCTTCGGGCCGCGCTCATCATCACGATGAAGATATTCGACGACGGACCAAGCGATACTTAATCCATCGTAGGTGCTAGTGCCCCGGCCGATTTCATCGAGGATTATCAAGCTTTTCACGGTCGCGTTGTTAAGGATGTTCGCCGTTTCATTCATCTCTACCATGAAGGTAGAGTTGCCGCGGGCGAGATCGTCACTCGCGCCTATACGGGAAAAGATGCGATCGACTATGCCTATTCGGGCTGATTTTGCGGGGACCCAGCAACCAATTTGGGCCATTAGCGTGATCAGGGCAACCTGACGAATATAGGTGCTTTTCCCGGCCATATTAGGTCCAGTGATTAGATGTATCTGGCTGGTGGATGCTTTTAGATGGGAGTCGTTGGGAACGAAAGACTGATCGCTGGATAGGCCGACAACATCCTGTTGCAGCATTTGCTCGACGACCGGGTGCCTTCCTTGATCGATTTCCAGCGATTCGGATTCGTCGAGTTCCGGTTTGCAATAGTCCCATTGCCTAGCGAGCTCGGTCCAGCCGAGCAAGACGTCCAATTCCGCCAGCGCCGCTGCGGTTTGGTTTAGAGAATCGGAATCCTCTAAAGTCGCCTCTATGAGTCGGGCAAAGAGTTCCTCTTCTCGCCGCTTACTATTCTCTTCAGCGTGGAAAATCTCTTTCTCTTTCTTCTTTAAGCTCTCTGTAACGAATCGCTCCCCGTTTACCATCGTCTGCTTTCGTATGTAGTTGTCGGGTACAAGGTTCAGATTCGCTTTCGTAACTTCAATGAAGTAGCCGAATGCATTGTTGAATTTGACTTTAAGATTCTTGATTCCGGAACGTTCTCGTTCTTCAGCCTCGAGATTGGAAAGCCATAGCTTGTTGTCAGTCGTGAGGGAGAGCATTTCATCGAGAGCTTCGTCGAACCCAAGAGCGATGTATCCTCCATCGCTCAAAGAGTTAGGCATCTCCTCTTTTAAAGCACGGTTCAAGAGTTCGGCGAGGTGAGGCAGAGGATCTATGCCTCGCGTTATTGAATCGACCGCGGCGTTTTTGACATTCCCAAGGGCCTCGATGATGGCGGGCAGCTGGTTGAGCGTTTCCCGAATCCCTCCTAATTCGCGAGGATTTCGTATGCGGTTCTGTACGCGGCCAAGAATGCGCTTAATGTCTCGAACGGATTTCAGCAGGTCCTGGATTTCGCTTGAGGCGATGGGTGACGCTGCAAATCTTTCGATGCAATCCTGCCGGCGCTGAATCTCGTCCAGCGAACGTTCGGGGGCGATGAGCCACTGTTCGAGTAATCGGGCTCCGGGAGCGGTTTTGACCCGGCTAATCGCTTGTAGGAGGCTGCCCTCACGGGTCCCCTTGGTTGACCGGAATATTTCCAGATTCCGAAGGGTTGCTGGATCTAGGAGGAGGGCGCTATAGCTACTGTATTCCTTAATTGACGACAGGTTTTCCGGCTTCGAGCGAAGATTTTCGGTCACGTAGTGGAGAACGGCTCCCGC
>DKNL01000020.1 GCA_002474325.1 Opitutales bacterium UBA7389 | reverse complement strand
TTACCGATCCGCGTTCCGAAACCCGGGCAACGGCATCGAATGCGTGCGAAGAACCTGACCGATATAGAATGCCCTCGAATTCGATCACAGTCCAACTTCGAAATCCATGACATCCGTCGCCGCCTCGCCAAAGGTGCCTTCATCTTCCATTTCCGCTTCGAAATGCTCCCCAAATTCCCCTTCCGGCACTAATACGTAGATATTCTCCATTCTATACTTGGTGATCCTAATCTTCGCCCAAGGGATCAATAGACCTAGAGAAAAAATGCCGGCGAACATATTGCCAACAGCGATACCAACGTATTTTGCGAATTTCATTTTCGATTCGAAACCGAATCTACCCAAATTCCAGACCGACAGGTTGTAATTGAATATGAAGAGCCAGAGACCTTTTTGGAATAATACTCCGATCAGCATAAGAATCGCGTACCCAACCACAGCTCCGATGATCATAAGAACCGTTAAACCCTCATCCGCAAAGATATCCGGATTCGAAGTATCAGCCGTGGCGCCAAAAACTGCCGCCGAGCCTATGACCAAGAATATGAGAATGAAATAAAGCCCCATTCCGATGGCGAAAAACATCAGGTAGTATTTGTAGTAGTCGACAGCCTTCGGTTTGAAATTGAAGAAAGTTTTTCCGAACTGGAGGTTGTCGAAGAAGTACTCCTTTTTCTTCATTTCCCAATAAGGCAAAATGAATCCGAAGGTAAAAGGAATGAGGGCCGCCCAAACGAGAAATGTTACATACGAATCACCCAAGTTTCCGCAGAATTTGAACCGCACATTCCTGTAGGCGGTATTCTTGGCTCGAAACCGAAACGCCTTATAAATCATCCAGGGAGCCGCTAAGCCGTAAACCAGAATCACCGGATAGATGAATAGCGGATTGAAAAGTCCCGCCAATAGGTAGATGGCGAAAAAGATCAGAACAATCAGATAGCCGATTAGCAGATTTTTTGGCTTGGCCAAATAGTCAAAAGAGTGCCCGTCAAGATGCGTATTCGAATAAAAATACCGCCTGGCACGAACCATCGCCCAAGGCCAATAAAACCCGAGAGTGATAATCGATAGGAGCAAGTTGACTATCCAAATCCGGAAGTACTCGCTCGCGTTACCCGTAAATGCGAACCCAACCGGCTGAAGCAGCGGATCTTGAGGGACGCGAGGCTGCAAATCACCAACCGATTCAAATTCATTGGATCCCATGTGTGTTGGTAATTAAGGGGTTAGTAGCTTCTTTGCTTGGCACAAAATTTGCCCGAACCGACTACGGCACGTATACCGGATGCTGCAACCGTAGCCTTCCCCTATGGAAAGGGAATTTATTGAGCCCCACTATTTTTTACCGTAATCGTGATTTTCTTGGAAATCACGGGCGGAGAATGAGGAAGATGTATCTTGTCTCCGAGTACGAGCTGCAAGGTATGTTTACCCGGGAAAAGCTCAATCTCGGCTTCCGTTTGCCCTTTGCCAAAATGAACCACATTCTCTGTAGCAGGGAGCGGGACATCCACGCTAGGAAGCTCGTCTAAGTCGATAATCAAGTGATGGTGTCCCGTATCCGGGATATCGACACCAGCTGGAGCGACTCCCATTCCCGCCAATCCAAAAAGAACCCGAACAGGAGACTTAACTGTATCCCCGTCCTTGGGAGATATGATATACGCTTTCGCCCCTTTTGGCGAAGGCGTTTTAGGCAACACGCCTGCTCCTATAGCCGAAGTGGATGCTATGATGGAAACGGTAAGTATAACGAGGATAGATTTCATAGATTTTAGTTTTGGGCTGAGACTATTTAAGGTTCGGTCTAGGTAAAGGAGATTGCGAAATAGCGTTCACTCCGGCAGTTTGAAAATGGAATCATCGACTTCGACATTGGGCTCAAAACTAGTGATCACTGCCCGTACACTCGTTCCCATCATATCGGCGCTGGTCTCCACGGGCAGTCGAATATCGCCCACTTTCTCGTAAACATCGAAGCGAACAGAAACAGGCACGCTTCCTTGCGGCCCCATATCCTCCGTGTAGTCGCTTCGCCGCAATAGCCCAATAGGCTCTTCAAAGTAAAGCATTTCTAACAAGCCATTGTCCGCATTAATACACTCGATCGTAGTAAGACCATCTTCTCTCTTTCTCACGACCCGGGCCGATGAGTACTTGTCCGCTAAATAAAGGCCCTCTCTAAAATTCGTTTCATCTTTCAATTGATCCAGTTCTCGACCCATAAGAGGCCGACGTCCTTGAATCGGATCAATGGCCCAACCATTCTCGCCATCGAATCCTTGGCGCATTTTTCCATATCCTTGGATATACACATCCATATAGACTTTATCCGGTGCCTTAAACGTGACCGTACGCTCCATGTTCATACCGAGTCCCGGCATCTCCATAGACATCTTCAATCTCGCCGTATCGATTTCCTCAAAAGCATCCACTCCTCCGAGAAATTCGGCGTAAGATGCGAAAATCTTTTGGGCCGCCGGCTCGATCTCTCCATACAGGACCGTCGTTCCGCCACCCGTAAATGCAACCATAGCCCAAAGACTGAGAAACCTAACCATTTGCCAAGTTCTATCAATCGTTAGTCGGATTGCCGCAAGATCCATTTTCGGGCTGCGTCGATCACCGAGTCCTCGCCCTGTCGTAGCTTTGAAGTAGAAAGGGCAACTACTTCGTCCGGAGTAACACCCGATTTCTCAATCCGGTTCCCGCGCGAGGTGACGTAATCAGCAATCGCCATTTGCAAATAATAGTTGTTGGGCAGCTTTTTCAATACAGAGGGTAATGCGGCGCCTGCCGTCCTGGACCCAAATAGCCGGGCTCGTCCCGTCTCTTGCATATCCGCTGCGAAAATCTCGCTGGTAGAAATCGAGGTGCCATCCACTAAGATCGCTAACGGGCCGAGAAAAGCCCCTGATTGAGGATAGACGTTATAGTTCAAGTGCCCTTGCCGGAGGCGCATTCTACCCATTTCATACTCGTTCTCCACTAGCATTCCAGCCAATCCTGTAGCCATTAGCCCAATACCTCCAGGGTTTCCTCTGATATCGATAATCAAGCCATGGGAATCCCGATCCATTGAGCGAATAACGGAACGCATCTCTTCCATTAGACTCGGGAACCACAAGTCGAATCGCAAGTAATGGATATTAGATCCGAGCGAACGGCTTTCTAAAACCATCGGCGATTCTTCCAAATTGCCCAGCTGAGAAGACATTCGCCCTCGATAGGTCTGCAACTTCAAGGTGAGCTTTTTCGCCGAGGTTAGTCGAGCCGCTTTTAGGCAAAAAGAAACCTTATCTCCCGGAGCTCCGAAAAAACGGTTTTCCACCACCTCCATTAAATAGTAATGTATTCTGTTATTGTATACTACTGATTCCGAAATTCGCTTTCTTAAATCCCATACTCGCTCGCCCCCTACGGACACCAGCTCATGGCCCGCCTGAACCCCAGCCAATTCTGCCGCTCCTCCAAGGTGAACCCTATGGACAATCACCCGATTTCCAACAACCGACAGGTCCATGCCCGTTTCACCACCTTCCCAAACGTTTGGAATCAATTCATTAAAAACCGGCGAGACTATCGAAAAGTGCGAATCCCCCAACTCGCGGAGCATCTCAGTCATCATTTGGTCAAAGGCCGTTGGACCCTCTATCGCCGACAGCCGCTTGCGGTAACGCTCTCCTATGGCCTCCCAGTCTTTCCCTCCAAAATCGGTATCGTAATAGTTGGCATTGATCTCCTGCCAAACTGCTTGGAACACCGCTCGTTGAACTAATGATGCCGAAGCCCAGCAGCAGCTAGGTACGGCAATTGCCAACACGAGAATTAGCCAAGTCTTGAAACACCTGCCCATCGTAACCGAGACCCATTAGAATACTGTAGAATACGATCCACGAGCTTATCCGAGCGAATCTTTAAGCGAACCCTGGAAATCGAAAACATTAGCTCCCAATACTCACACCCAATCGATCTGGCCCTTTAAGTCATTCCGGTACCAATCGACCATCTGATCGAGCCCGTCTCGCAAAGCGGTCTGAGGTTCCCATCCTAAACGATCCCTTATCTTATCCACATTCGCATGAGTCGCTTTCTGATCCCCCGGCCTTGCTGGTACGTTCTTAACGCGTGCCCTTTTACCTAAAATCTCCTCTACGATGGCGATCGCTTCCCCCGTTGAGTAACACCGGTCCGAGCCTACATTGAAGATCTCACCAACGGCCCGATCCCAACCATCCAGTGCCAATAGGACTGCTCGGCAAATATCTCCGACGTAAGTGAAGGAACGCTGGTGATCCGCGCTTCCTTCAAACAATGGGAACTCCAAATCTTGGTCGATAGCTCTTATGAGTCTTGGGAAGAGCTTCTCTGGGCGATCCCTTTCACCGTAAACGGAAAATAGCCGCAGCGAACAAGCCGGAAAACCAGTCAGGCGATAGGATCCCATCACTTCAAGCTCCGCTGCTAATTTAGTTTCACCATACCATGATGCAGGCTTTGGCTCAGCGACTTCTGTATCCATTGCCCGAATACCATATACGGAAGACGAAGATATATTTATGAATTTCGATACCCCCGCTACTCTAGCCGCTTCGATTAGCCGATGCGTCACGACTACGTTGTTGCGATTGTAGTCCGCCCAAGGGGTAGACTTGGAAATTCCCGGCTGGCCCGCTAGGTGAACGACCCCATCGACTCCACCCACGAGATCTTCCAGCGAAGCTTCCGCTAAGTCTAGATTGGCAATTTCAATCCGCGATTCAATGAGTCGCTTTTCATTGCAACGTTTGAGGTCAGGATTGTAATAACTGGTGAATACGTCCACCCCCGATACCTCAAATCCTCGAGATTGAGCCTCCAAGGCGAGATTCGAACCAATGTATCCAGCAGCCCCGGTTATGAGAATTCGCATCGACCTTGAAAAAGCGGTATCCTGCTAGCATGTCGACCCAAAACTGCCCCTATACTAATCGCCAGCTTTCCGAGCATTTTCTTATCTCGAGATTCTTCGTAAACTCGAATCTCCGGACGCTAACCCTTCGCTTCAAAAGAAATCCACAAGCTCATACCATCTAGCCCTCAACCTATCCACCCCCGCTATTAACTCTCGCGGCACCGTCTCAATCGCATTCCGTCATCATCTCCTTCCCCGAAGCTTACGCCTTATTTACCCTTCAATGCTTGAAAAATTTCCCATGATCGCTGGACTGAAACTCTGCCAGTACTATCGCAAGCAGTACAGGGTAGTTTTCCACTCACTGATGCCGACTAACCTCTATGGCCCCGGGGACAACTACCACCCACAGAACAGCCACCTGCTGCCCGCCCTGATCCGGCGCTTCCACGAAGCCAAGGAATCCGGAGCCGAGAGCGTCGCCATTTGGGGCACCGGCATGCAGAGGCGGGAACTGATGCACGTCGACGATCTGGGCAGGGCGATCATCCACTGCCTGCAAATCGAGGACCCTCCCAACCTCGCCAATGTCGGTACCAGCGTGGACCAAAGAATCATCGAAATCGCCGAAATGGTCAAAGCCGTGGTGGGCTTCCAAGGCGGAATCGAAACCGACCCCAGTAAGCCGGACGGCACCCCTCAAAAGCTGATGGACGTATCCCTCCTCTCAAAGACAGGCTGGCACGCGAGCATACCGCTCGAGGAAGGCATCCGCATGACTTACCAGACTTTCCTCGAGGAAAAAGCCTCGGGATCTCTGAGAGAGCGGTAAGGCGATCTAGCCAGTGCAGGTACGGTCAAATTCAAGCATTGCCTTCACGCTGTGTTGAGTTCCGATTACGTAATGACTCTTACCGATATTCTCGACTCATCAGATCCGGAGATTTATACACTTCGCACCCATGGACCAGGTCCTTCGGGTCGCTTGCCACTGACACCCGAGCAATTGAGAGGAATGGCTAGTGGCGATCTTTTCGGATGGACGCAGAATGCGGGTATGGGCTGGGACCCGAAACGCTTGGTAGGCAAGCAATTCCTCATTCTAAGTACTCAGGGCGGCCTTCGAGCTCCCGATGGCTCGCCTATCGCCCTTGGGTATCATACGGGTCACTGGGAAATCGCGCTCCTAGTTGAGGAGGCCGCCAAAACCATGTCAGGCGAAGGAGCCATACCCTTTGCAGCCTTTTGTAGCGACCCTTGCGACGGTCGAACAAATGGAACCGTGGGCATGCTGGACAGCCTCCCATACCGAAACGATGCCGCCACTGTATTTCGACGCCAAATACGCTCCCTTCCAACCAGGCGTGGCGTTATGGGAATCGCAACCTGCGACAAAGGCTTGCCCGCTATGATGATGGCACTCGCTGGAACACACAACCTAGCGACTATTCTTGTTCCCGGCGGTGTGACGCTTCTGGCGGAAGAGGGCGAAGACGCCGGAAAGGTTCAGACGTTAGCCACCCGATTCTCTCGCGATGAGATCGATTTTGAATACGCCACCGAGATGGGATGCAAAGCCTGCGGCAGTCCCGGAGGAGGCTGCCAATTCATGGGCACCGCTGCTACCAGTCAAGTGGTTGGAGAAGCGCTCGGCCTTTCTCTCACCCACGCTGCCTTATGCCCGAGTGGAGCTCCAATTTGGAAGGATCTCGCTCGCAGGTCGGCCTTGGCGCTTATTGCTCAAGAAGCGAGCGGACAATGCTCCAAAGATATTCTAACCGATGACTCCATCTACAATGCGATGGTCGTTCATGCCGCCGTAGGTGGTTCGACAAACCTTGTGCTGCATATTCCAGCCATCGCCCACGCTGCAGGTTTACGACAACCAACGGTGGAAGACTGGGCCCGTATCAACCGATCTGTTCCCCGCCTCGTCGACTCGCTACCAAACGGTCCCCAGTACTTTGCTACCGTGCAAGTTTTTCTAGCTGGAGGCGTGCCCGAAGTTATGCTCCACCTTCGGGATCTTGGATTGCTCAAGCTTGATGCGAACACCGTCACCGGAAAATCGCTCGGAGAAAATCTCGAGTGGTGGGAAGCATCCGATAGACGCCGAATTCTCAAGCAGAAGCTGACGGACTTGGACGGCAT
>DKNL01000154.1 GCA_002474325.1 Opitutales bacterium UBA7389 | reverse complement strand
GAGTGTATTCACTCTCTTCGCAATTCCCTGCCGAAAATTGAATACGAAATAATTATCGTAGACGATGGTAGCGTTGAGACCGTATCCAGAAAATTGAAAAGCCTAGAGAGCGATCGCCTAAAAGTGGTTCGAAATTCAAAAAATTTTGGATACGCAAAGGCTAATAACGTGGGAGCGAAAAGAGCTACCGGAACCTTTCTTTTCCTTATAAATAACGATCTCATTTTCGAAGCTGGATGGTTCAAACCGATGTTAGCAGCGATTTCCAAACAAAAAGTGGGAATAGTCGGTAACATTCAGTTGGATGCAATCTCCCGAAAGATAGATCATGCAGGTTTTCTCTTCGATGGAAACGGATCTCTTCGTCACAAAAGGTCGAGCAATCCCGGAAAGTTATATTCCCAATTTACCGCCGTTACGGGAGCGTGTATGGCTATTCGCCGAGAGACCTTCTTTAGTGTTGGAGGAATGGACGAGAGCTTCGAGAACGGGTGCGAAGACATCGACCTCTGCTTTAAAGTCCAGCAGAAAGGACTTCGGATCCTCGTAGCTAATAGAAGCGTCATTCTTCATCACGTCAGCTCAACGCGATCATCGGACTCGATCCGAGACGAACGTAACGCTCGACGCTTGCAAAGCAAGTGGAGGGACGAATTTATTCGTGAAATGGCCAGTTCTTGGCCGATTACTTACCTAAATGGCGTGATCCAGGGTGAGAAACCCTTTCGATGGGCTATTTTCCGCCAGGCAATCATAAGACTACTGCCAATCAGGCTCGACCCCTCTCCCGTAGCTTCGCTTATTGTTGAGGCAAAATTGAGCAGAAACGAGCGGCATTGGACCTCTCTTCTCGACGGAAAAAGAGACGAAATGATCAAGGAAAGCTACCAGTCCAACGACGGGAAATGGCACGGAACCCAATTCTCATATAAAGGATTAGAGCCAAATCGCGTCAAAGAAACGGGCCGCTGGATCCAGGAAATTGGAGAAGTCAGACTCGGACCCGGCTTTTTCCTGACGAGCGTGCAAGTCGCTGGAGTCATTAAGCCGCCCGATGATAAAGCCAGAGAAACTGAAGGCGACCTAGGCCTGAGAATAACAATCAATGGAGCGGAATCCAAGAAAATGTATCCCATTCCCATGGGTGAATTTGAAGTCGGGATCGAAGACGTGCCCGCCGTCCCTGACAAGCCTTCGGTTATTGAAATCGAGTTGATCGGAGCGTATCGAGGGAATGCCTACGCTTGGCTTGGAAGAGTCACCCGCAAGTGGTTCTTTTTACCAAGACAGCTCCGGCAACATTGGAAGCTTCATCGCGAGCAGAAACTGAATCAGCGGCTTATCGTCAAGCAAGTGAAGCTAAACCACGAAATGCTGCTAGATTTTCACAATCAGCCAACATCGCCCGTAAATTTCGATTTTCTTCGAAGATCGACTCAAATTGGCATCAACCTGGTTGGCTGGTTCGATGCTGAACTCGGCGTAGGCGAATCCGTACGCCTTGCAGCCAAGGCTTTGGATACGACCACAATCCGCACCAATCTCGTTCCGCTCAAGGTCAACTGCCTCGCTAGCCGCGAAGATAAGTCTTTCAACGAACGGCTGGTTGAGAACAACACTTATCCGATAAACATCTTTCACATAGACGCCCCCCAAAGCGCGGATATCGATCATCATCACGGAGCTGCGTTTCGCGAAGGCAAACGCAACATCGGTTATTGGGCCTGGGAACTTCCCGAATTTCCAGACGATTGGGTGCCCTATTTCAGATACTTCGACGAGATCTGGACACCGTCCAATTTCGTTCGAGAAGCCGTGGCCATGAAGTCTCCAATTCCGGTTATCACGATCCCCCACTGCATCGAATTCAAAATGCCCGAAAAACAGGAGCGGGAGAAATTTTGGCTGCCCAGCGACAAATTCCTTTTCCTTTTCGCTTACGATCTAAATAGCTATCAGCCACGAAAAAACCCGATGGCTGTTATACACGCATTCAAAACCGCTTTTGGAGGCAGTGCGGGTAAAGATGTTGGCCTGGTAATCAAAACCCAATCGACAAAGCGAAATAGGGGAGCCTTTGAAGAGCTCAAGACGCATCTAGAAGGCATCGAAAACATCTACCTAATAGAGAACCGTCTTTCACGCGAAGACGTTTACTCATTAATGTATTCGGTCGATGCTTACGTTTCGCTTCATCGATCCGAAGGATTCGGTCTTACAGTAGCCGAGTCAATGTATCTAGGAAAACCAGTTCTATCTACAAATTGGTCTGCTACCACTGAATTCGTGAATGTTCACAACGGTTGCCCAGTAGATTTCGAACTTTATAAACTAGAGAGAAACTTCGGACCCTATTCAAAAGGCCAATATTGGGCAAATGCTCTTACTGATCACGCAGCCGAGTTGATGGAACGCCTGGTAAAGGATGCTGAATTTGCCCAGATTATTGGAGAGGAAGCAGCAAGAACCATGCGCGAAAGGTTTTCTCCCCACGAGATTGGGAAGATATACGAGAAACGCATTAAATCCCATACACTTTGGTAACCCATGACGATCTCGTTAATGCAAAAGCAAATTACGGAAGCGAAAGGTCTATGAGCGAACGCGTACTAATCACAGGAGGCTATGGATTTGTTGGCTCTCATCTCGCCGATGCCTATTTGGAACAAGGCTATTCGGTCCGCGTGTTAGACAATCTGGACCCAACCGTTCATGGGTCATCCAACAAAGCACCCACCTATCTATCCAAGGACGTCGAGTTCATTAGGGGTGATATAAGAGACACTGACACCTTAGTTGCTTCCCTCAAAGACGTTTCGATTGTATCTCATCATGCTGCTGCTGTCAGCGTGGTTCAATCAATGTCTAACCCATCTCGATTCGCGGAAGTCAACACTCTGGGAACCGCTCGCCTTTTGGAACTACTTACCGATCGCAATCGTTTCCCCATACGCAAACTCATTGTCCCGTCTTCAATGTCAATCTATGGAGAAGGCCTATATCAGGCAGGAGGAAATGAAGTTACGCCGCATCTCAGGTCAAAAGAACAACTCGAATCCAAATCTTGGGAAATCCTCAGCAACGGCGAAGTCTGCCAACCTGTCCACACGCCAGAAACCAAACCGTCAAGACCCACGTCGATATACGCCATCACTAAACATGACCAGGAAGAGATGGCCCTTGCGATCGGGGAGGCAAGTGGCATCCCTACCATTGCCCTGAGATACTTCAATATCTACGGCCCAAGGCAGTCGCTTTGCAACCCATACACTGGAGTCGCTGCAATCTTCAGCAGTCGGCTGCTCAACGGAAATCCTCCAGTCGTATTCGAGGATGGCGGACAGCTGAGAGACTTCGTGCACGTAAGCGATATTGTTCAGGCCAATATTCTAGCGACCATTAACGATTCAATCGATCAGGGCGTCTACAATATAGGCAGTGGAAATCCCGTCTCGATTCTTGAAGTGGCCGAACGGCTCATAAGGTTATTTGAATTCCATGGAGAACCCTCAATCACACAAACAGCTCGGCCTGGCGATATCCGGCACTGCTATGCCGATATTTCTAAAGCCGCTAAGGAGCTCGGCTATCGCCCCAAAGCCATTTTCAATGATTCCTTAAAGGAATTAATCGGATGGGTCTCCACTCAAACTGCAACTGACAACTTCGACGCCGCATATAAAAAGCTAAATTTAACAGGCTAATAGCGAGTAAATCCGTTGTCCTCGAAATGACCGAAGTGCTATGAATGGACGAACAACGTCGCATTTAGCTTCTTGAATCTCTTTGTGCCGCACTGGTCGACTAGATCGGATACGTATTTCCAGTCGCCTTCATAGGAGTTGTCATTCCAGCCAGCTGCTATTGCGATATCCCTTCGGGCCATTACGCAGCCGCAATCCACAAATGAATACTCTAGTCGCGTATCGAAATTCCTCCAACCATAGTAGTCGTGCGACATGTTACAGTATACGGCATCCGTACTGTCGTCGAAGGCCTCGAGCATCTTTTCAACGTATCCTGGCACATGATAATTGTCCGAATTCGAAACGACCAGAAAGTCGCCTTCGATCTTGCTCTCCACTTCCTGAAAGCCTCTCTGTCGAGGCGTGTGGCCCCAATCATTAGCCCGCTGCTCTGTCTCTATAAATCGTATACGCTTATCACTTTCGATAAGGCTCTTAGCAATATCCCCTATTTCACCCGAAGGCCCATCATGCACGAAAAGCAATTCCCAATTATCATAAGTCTGCTCTATAAGGGAGACAGCTAGAACGGGAAAAGATTTATAGATGGGTGAAACGATTATCACCTTGAAATCCCTATCCTTGATCGCGTTGTGATAAGCGGGGTTTGGCGTTAAAGGGCTCGTCCGCCTCAATATTTCCCAATGCCTAAGTCTATTGCGGGCCCGTGAAACGATTCCCTTATCTCGTGTCTTCGGAGGCAGTCGACTTAAAAGCCTATACAAGTATTCTGTTACGGCCTTCATAGTTTAACAGAATCTAAGGATCTCATCTAACTTTCGAGCAGG
>DKNL01000089.1:16649-23785 GCA_002474325.1 Opitutales bacterium UBA7389 | reverse complement strand
AAGCCGGATGGACCGCTATTCATGGAAATCGGCTTTCCTGGTCCCCACCCGCCATTCGATCCGTCGGAGCGTTTTATCGAAAAGTATCGAGGCAAGAAGTTGCCGCTCCCCAGTATCAAGCGGGAGGATATCGCGGGCCAGCCGGAACCCTTCCAAAAATTGCGCGAGCACAATTTCGAAGTGGACCACGACTCCGTTGTCCACCTGGACGACCCTAGTGAAGAGCAGTTGCAGCGGCTTTGGGAATACTATTTGGCCAATATGTCGATGATCGACGAGAAAGTGGGCGAGATTATCGAAGCCCTTGATCGTAATGGATATTTGGATAATACCGTAATACTCTTCACCAGCGATCACGGTGAGGCTCTGGGAGAGCATGGGCACATTCAAAAGTGGACCTTTTACGACTGCGTAACGAAAGTGCCATTGATCGCCTGGTCGCCGAAGCGCTTCCAAGGAGGTCGTACAATCGATGGTTTGTGCCAATTGATGGATGTGGGGCCCACGATTCTTGATCTTGCCGGCGTCGAAAAGCCGGAGTGGATGGAAGCGGAAACGTTGATGCCTGCTTTGGAAGGTGAAGCCTTTGAAGGTCGGCCCTACGTCATTGCCGAGCATGGCCGGGACGTCTTTCTTTATACGATCGATTTCGTAACTATGATCCGAACGAAAGATTGGAAGCTCGTTCAGTTCTTGGATCGCTCGGATGGACAGCTCTTTGACTTAGTCAATGATCCTGCGGAAGAGATCAACCTTTGGGATGATCCGAATCACGCGGCCAAGAAAACGGAGCTTATCCAAATGATCGGCTCCTTCCGAGTCCGCAGCGGTTACCAAACCCGAAAACTTTGGGAAAAAGTTCGGTAATTAGTTTGTTTTCGCAAAGCAGCTGGTGCAGCCTCCTGTCTTATTGATGCCTAGTCGATGACGCATGCGTTAGATGATGGGGAAAGCGTATCCGATAATCGACGACAGTATTCACGGGTGGATGCTAGCTTGCTCTTGGTGGGTGACGGCGTTTACTTGGCTCGAAAGTGTTGAAGCGTCTTGGCAGAAAGATTAAATCAATGAAGATTATTAGATATCAAGATTCGTCAGAAAACGTTCATTACGGAGATGAACGAGATGGAGAAACCTTCCGAATTGAGGGTGATATTTTTGGAGAATATCGCTCGACCGATGAGGTCGCTGATCTGGCCAAATTGTTAGCTCCCGTGGATCCGGAAATCATCCTTTGCATCGGCTTGAACTACCGATTCCATGCGGAGGAAAGCGGCTCTACCGTACCGAAATACCCAGTGCTTTTCATTAAAGGGCGCAATGCTTTGCAAAATCCGGGTGATCCGATCGAGCTGCCTCGGAAGCTGATGAGCGAGGAGGTAGACTACGAATGCGAGTTGGCAGTTGTCGTTGGCAAAGAGTGTAAGAACGCAACAGCTGAGAATGCATTGGATTATGTTCTCGGCTACACCTGTGGCAACGACGTTAGCGCTCGAGATTGGCAGCGGAAAAAGGGCGGGGGGCAGTATTGTAAAGGGAAGGGTTTCGACACCTTCGCTCCCTTGGGTCCTCGCTTAATTACCTCGGACGAACTTGACGATCCTAATGCCTTGTCGATCCAGACTCGGGTAAATGGGAAAACGGTTCAGGATTGGAATACCAATGATATGATATTCAGTGTCAGAGAGATTATCGCTTTCCTAAGCGGTAGTGCGACTTTGCTTCCAGGAACCGTGATATTGACTGGGACGCCTCATGGTGTGGGAATGGCCCGGAATCCGCCCTTGTGGTTGAAATCTGGTGATACGGTGGAAGTTGAAATCGAAAAGATAGGAACGCTCGTCAATCCAGTTACTGAGGAGAGCTAGGCTTCGGAGATAGCGCGAATGTCGGAATTAAGAAAGACACCCCTTCACGAGTTCAATGTAGCTAACGAAGCTCGTATGGTGGACTTCGCAGGTTGGAGTATGCCCGTACAGTACCAAAGTATCATCGAGGAGCATAAGGCGACCCGATTTTCCGCTAGCTTATTCGATGTTAGCCACATGGGTGAAGCTTCTATCGAGGGACCGGAGGCAGCAGCCTTTCTCGACTCTGTTTTGACTAACGACGCTTCCAGCATGGAAATTGGACAGGCCATGTATTCGCTCATGTGCTACGAGCATGGTGGAGTCGTGGACGATTTGCTGGTGTATCGAATCGCCGAAGAGGAGTTTCTGCTTTGTCTCAACGCTTCCAATACAGATAAAGATGTTGCTTGGTTGAGCGGTAACCAGGGCTCCTTCGATGTCGATATCAGCGATGTATCCGATTCCTTTTCCTTGTTGGCTTTGCAGGGACCGGAGACCATGAAGATTCTCAAGAATTTGACCACTATGAATCTCGAGGATCTGGGTTATTATAGATTCCAGGGATCGGATGTGGCCGGAGTTTCTTGTTTGGTATGTCGAACAGGTTATACGGGAGAGCTAGGAGTTGAGGTGTTCGTGGCTCCCAACGACGCGGAATCTCTTGCCAGATCGATCTTGGCGGCCGGGGAACCTTATGGTGTGAAGCTAGCGGGATTGGGAGCTCGGGACAGTTTGAGGCTGGAAGCGGGGTATGCATTGTACGGGCATGAAATCAGCGAAACTATTTCACCGGTGCAGGCTAAACTTATGTGGGCGGTGAAGCTGAAAAAGGAAGCCAATTTTATTGGGAAGAAAGCGATCCGAGACGAAAAGGAGGCTGGGCCGAAGCGGCGAATCGTCTTTTTCAAAACCGGTGGGCGGCCCATCGTTCGTGCGGGAACGCCGGTGCTGGCGAGCAATCGAGATGTGGGGACTGTGGTTTCGGGAGCGTTTTCTCCGATCCTGAACGAGGCTATCGGATCAGCGATAGTAGAATCAATCCACGAAGACGCTCGGCTTTCCGTAGATATGCGAGGAAGCGATCTACTCTTGATCCCAACTAAACCGCCTTTTGTTGAATTGAATCCTTGAATATCGGCTTAGTTTCTAGACCAATAGCTCGGTCCATATATAGCATGAACCTCCCCGAAGATCGAAAATATACGAAAGACCATGAGTGGCTTAAGGTGCTCGGAAACGATGAAGCTTTGTTGGGCATCACCGATTTCGCTCAGCAGAGCCTTGGCGATATCACCTACGTTGAAATTCCTATCGATGGTGATTCCTTTGAAGCGGGAGCTTCTTTCGGAGTCGTTGAGTCGGTCAAAGCGGCATCGGATTTATACATGCCAGTCGATGCCGAGATCGTTGAGGGCAATCAGAATTTGGAAGATGCTCCCGAAGTGGTCAATCAGTCGCCCTTTGACGATGGTTGGATTGCCAAGGTTAAGCTTACCGATCCATCCCAGCTAGAGACTTTGATGGATGCGGCTTCCTATGCGGAAATCGCTAAGGAGTAGGGTGGTCAAGTTCGGCTGCGGGCGAAGCGAGTCGAGTGCCCGCCCAGATTATTGCAGGATGCCTTTTGCGAATCTCTTCAAAATGAGCTCGCTTGCCATCGGCAGATTAAGGGTGAATAGCAGAGTCGTACCAAGATGCATACTGACAGTGAATCTCGTTGTTTACCCCTAGAATAACATTTTTTTGATATTTCACGGATGCGGCTGAGCGGGGTATGGCCCTCTAGTTATAAAGTTGATAGCTAATTTCCCAAATTCCAGAGTTGCTTGGAGCCAAAAGTCCAAGAATCTATTTGTAACCGAAATATCTATGCAACCGTTGCTTTTCTGTAGGCAATTGATGATTCGTTTCAAAAAACTTTTCCCTTTTAAATTTAATTAAGGCCAAGAAAGAACCTATGCACGCTGATCATTCGATTTCAATTGACTCAAGTAATAGAAAGACAGTCCGATTTGGCTCAGGAACCATGGCCTTCATTGCTGTGGCTGTCTTCTTTTCTGGTTGCATGTCCGCTCCGAAAAATAAGTCAGACAAGCTGGAGGTCAATTTCCCATCCGCTTGGCGATCCGCCGAGGTGCAAGGAGATTTCCAGTCTCAGAATTGGCTGAGTGATTTCAATGATCCCATACTGGTGGCCATTATTGAAGAGGCACTGGCCTATAATCAGAATCTCAAGGCCGCTGAAGCCCGATTAAGAGCCTCGATCGCGGGGTCTCGTTTCGCGAGTTCAAATGTCCTCCCGAGTTTGAACGGTACGGCCAACAAGAGTCGCAATAAGCGTAGCCCGGCCTCCGGGATTCAGCAGACGCCGACCTCGGAGACCCATGGCATAAATCTCCGTTTCAACTGGGAGATCGATATCTGGGGGAAAGTCCGAAACGGTTACAAAGGCGATTTGGCGGATATCCAATCGGCGAAAGCGACCTACGACGCAACGCGTCTATCGATAGCGGGTCGGGTCGCCCAGTCCTGGTACAACGCAGTGGAGGCTCAATTGCAATATGACTTGGCCGTTCGCACCCAGGAAGCCCTAGAGTCGGGAGCACTTATCGTGGAAGAGAACTTCAAGCGCGGGATCGCTCGAGCCTTGGACGTGCGACTTGTTAGAGCAAACGTGGCTTCCAATCAAAGCACATTGGAGGCTAGGTTGCGGCAGAAGAACTCTTCGGCGAGGCTGTTGGAAACCCTGTTGGGCCGATATCCAGCCAATGAGTTGATGGCGATCGGCCAGCTGATAACCAAAGAGGAAGTTCAGGCCTACAATGATCGAGTCGACGAAGAAATCGCTGTTTTAAGGACTGAATTGTCTGCCCGTGAGTCAGAAGCGATCGACAAATTGCGTAGAGCGCAGCTTTCCAAGGTTCCAAAGGATATTCGGGCGGACATGGTTGGAGCGATCGAAACTCCGGAAAGCCGCCGTACGGAAGTGCACAAATACCTTCTCAACAAGTACGAGGAGATAGCTGGAGTCGATCTCGAGCGGGCTGAAAAGAGCGACAAGAAATTGCGCAGCTATCGGAATGATATGCGACGGCGTATCAGTTTGAAGGTGGCTCAAAAAAAGCCCATTCCCAATGGGGATATGGCGATCAAGTTGCCTGATATTAGTGGAGGTATTCCGGCAGGAGTGCCATCTGAACTGCTGCTCCGCAGGCCTGACATTATCGCTGCCGAGCGGACTTTGGCAGCCAATGAGCAGCGGAAGTTCGAAACGAGTAAGGCCCGCATCCCCAGTCTGAATATATCGCTCTCTCGAGGAACGAACGTTCGTAATGTGGAGGATATCTTGGATTTGGTTGACCGACGCATTTGGTCGCAAGGGATTGTCGGCTCGATGCCGTTTTTCCAAGGCGGGCGATTGCGAAACAATTTCAAGCGGGGTAAGGCAAACTACGAGCGAGCGATCTATGATTACGGAAATACGGTCCTTACTGCATTTCGGGAAGTGGAAAACGCTTTGAACAACCAAAGCTCGTTCGAGCGCGATTACGTCTCGCAAAAGATAGCCGCTGACGAGTCCGCAGCTGCAGAAGAGCTAGCCTGGGAAGAGTATGGTAGAGGCCTAACCACGATTACGACCGCTCTCGACGCCGTCCGTCGAAACATCACTGCTCAACGCTCATTTTTACAAGTATCCAATCAACGAGTGCAATCACGAATCGACCTCTATTTAGCCCTTGGTGGCGGTTTCGACGTCGATACTGATGCCGTTTCGAATTCTTGATTAATCAACGCTGATCTTAATTATATCGTTCCGATTATGAAACGTCTTTTGCAAATTCTTCTCCCACTCGCTCTGCTGGCGATTGGCGTGGGAGCTTACTTTTGGTTGGTCCACACGGCCCCCGAACCTCGACAGCGTCCCAATTTTGTCAATACGCCGGAGGTCGTTGCCCGGAACTTGAAAACCACCTCTTATGATGTTGTTTTAGAGTCGCAAGGTACGGTGCAGGCGAGAACGACCAGTACGCTGATTCCCGAAATCCGGGGACGTATTATTAACGTCTCCCAGAATTTCCGTGAAGGGGCCTTTTTCGAAGAGGGTGACGTGCTGCTGGAGATCGACGACAGCGATTACCAAACCGAGCTTGTGGTCGCCGAAGCGGCCTTAGCCCAGGCACAATTGCGTGAATTCGAAGAAGTTGCCCGCTACGAGCAGGCGAAAACCGACTGGGAACGCTTAAACCCTGGACAAGAAGCTAATCCATTGACTTTGCGCGAGCCGCAACTGAAGCAGGCGAAGGCTAATACGGCCTCGGCCCAGGCCCGAGTGCGCACAGCCACACGCAATTTGGAAAGAACGAAGATCAGAGCACCTTATGCTGGACGTATTTTGTCTAAGAATGTTGATATAGGCCAATATATTTCCCCAGGTAACCAATTGGCTAGGGTTTATGCGGTGGACACTGCTGAGGTTCGGCTCCCGCTAACGGCTACCCAGTTTTCGTTTCTGGATATGCCTTCGGTTTACCGAGGTGAGAATCCTACATTCCGCGAAGGTCCAATCGTCACGCTAGAATCCAAAGTGGGCGGTGAAACCTATGAATGGCGGGGTCGCATTGTTCGGGCGGAAGGTTCGGTCGATGTTCGTAGTCGTCAACTTTATGTGGTCGCTCAGATTCGCAATCCGTATGGCAGGACTGAGGATGGACGTCCCCCACTGAAAGTGGGGTCTTTTGTTCAAGCCAAGATTCAAGGAAAGACTATCGACGATGTATTTGTCGTACCGCGTGTGCTTCTCCGTGAAAATGCTTTTGTATTGTTGATCGACAGTGAAAATTATTTGAATCGTCGCGAAGTTGGGCTAGCCTGGGAAACGGATGACTTGATCGTTGTTAACAAGGGGCTAGAAGTGGGCGATCGACTATGCTTGACGGAAGTTCCTTATGCTTTGGAGGGTTGGCCGGTCAACGCCAAGGACGAAACAGGTGTCGAGCTTGTAGCGGAAGCGCCTGCTGAAGATGCCCCAGCTCGGGCGCGTCCACCCCGTCCACCCGCTGGTGGTGGTTCAGGAGGTATCGGCTCTAGGATCGAATCGATGATCGAAGCGGCAGGCGATAAGTTGCCAGACGATTTGCGGTCCAGGCTGCTAGCAATCAAAGAGTCTGGAGATTTCACTCAGATGCTCCCAGTAATGGGGGAACTTCGGGAATGGGCTGAAGCAAATGGCGTCGAAATATCTGCCGGAGGTCGTGGAGGTCCGGGCGGCCGCGGCGGCCGCGGAGG
>DKNL01000089.1:0-16420 GCA_002474325.1 Opitutales bacterium UBA7389 | reverse complement strand
ACTCAGATGCTCCCAGTAATGGGGGAACTTCGGGAATGGGCTGAAGCAAATGGCGTCGAAATATCTGCCGGAGGTCGTAGAGGTCCGGGCGGCCGCGGAGGTGGTGGTGGAATGCGTGGTTTCTAACGCGTTACAATCAATCGGTTTTTCAAATACAAAAGTATAGCAAATAACTTTTTCAGGAGAACTGAATCCAGTTAATCAATACTGTCGCCAGTACACGACACTGCAATTCACTGCCAACAAACTTAGTCCATCATGCATACGCTAATCGAATGGTTCACGAAAAATAGCGTCGCCGCTAATATTCTTATGGTGGGCATCGTATGCGCTGGCATCTATTCCGGGCTCAATAAGATCGTCCTGCAGGAATATCCCGACTACCCATCTCGGACGATTTCGGTCCAGGTTCAGTACCGGGGTTCAACGCCTACAGAAATTGAAGAAGCCATTGTCCTCCGACTAGAGGAAAATCTGTTCGATGTCGAAGGATTGGAGGAAATGGATTCTAGAGCGTCTGCGAGTAGCGGAAGAGTGTCACTAACGATATCCGACAACTATGATTTGGATCGAGCTCTCGATGAAGTGAAGAACCGAGTCGATACGATCCGCACTTTCCCTATCGAGGCGGAGCGGCCACAGATTACAGTGGCCGGTTTGCAAGAGCGAGTAATAACGGTCGTTGTATCCGGCGACCTAAGCGAATTTGAAATGAAACGGCTTGGTGAGGAGATCCGTGATGAGCTCGGTGGATTGGAGGATATCACATTAACTGCCCTGAAGGCCGTTCGCCCATACGAAATAGCCATCGAAGTGCCGGAAGCGACCTTGCGTGAGTATGGTTTGACCTTCGATCAAGTGGTTCGATCAGTAAGAAACCACTCTGTGGACTTGTCTGCGGGAAGCATCAAGACCGACGGAGGCAACATTCTTTTACGCACCTCACAGCAAGCCTACACGCAAGCGGAGTTCTCTGAAGTGCCGGTCCTGACAACTTCAGATGGAACGCGTATCACCTTAGCGGATATAGCGATCGTTCAAGATGGATTCGATGAGATGCCGATCGAAGCACGTTTCAATGGTAAGCGGGCCATAGCGGTCGATGTTTTTCGAACGGGCGACCAAAGCGCTATCGATATAGGTGATACAGTTAAGGATTTCATCATAGACAAGCAAGAGCGATTGCCAGACGGTATAGAACTAGGGTATTGGCAAGACGACTCTGGGCGAATCAAAGGGCGTCTTCTGACGTTGAGAAATAGTGCGGTTATGGGCTTCTGCCTGGTTATCGTAATCCTTTCCCTTTTCCTACGTCCAACCTTAGCGTTTTGGGTCTCGCTCGGTATCCCAATCGCGTTTGCTGGCTCGTTCTTCCTGCTTCCCGTTATTGGAGCATCCCTCAACCTGATTACGCTTTTTGCTTTCATCCTCGTACTAGGGATTGTGGTCGATGATGCTATCGTGACGGGGGAAAATGTGTATCAACACATGCAGCGAGGCTCCGATTCGTTGACCGCGGCGATTAAAGGGACTCAGGAAGTAGCGATACCAGTTATATTCGGTGTTCTGACTACAATGGTCGCTTTCTCGCCGATCGCGATGATGACAGGTCTACGGGGCAATTTTTTCAAGATGATCCCCATTGTGGTCGTACCCGTGCTCTTCTTTTCCATTGTCGAATCGAAATTCATTTTGCCGGCTCACTTGAAGCATTGCAGAGGCTTGGGTAAGACTGAAAACGAGAACAACTTCCTCGTGCGTTTCCAGCGATTTTTCGCCAACGGTTTGGAATCTTTGATCCTCAAGTATTACCGGCCCGCGCTCGAATTCTGCCTGCATTTTCGATACGGTACGGCTGCGTTGTTCATCGCTATACTTCTCGTGTTCATAGGATACATAGCGGGAGATCGTCTCCCTTACAGCTCCTTCCCACGTTTGCCCCGAGACCGTGTTTCCGTGACCTTACAGATGCCAGCGGGAACGACATTTGAGGTTACTAAGAGCAAGATAGATGAAATTGAAAAGCATGCACTCGATTACAAGAAGGAACTAGAGGAACATTACGGTAAGACGATCATCACCGACATTTTTGCTACCGCTGGGGGGAATCCTTTTGGGGGAGGTGGGCCTCGCGGTAGTCGGGGACCACCGGCTGGCGTTGCTGAAAACGGAGAGCTCGTTGTAGAAATGCTTCCGCCGGAGGAAACTGGTGTGCAAATTGGAAGTCGCGAGGTAACATTGGCTCTACGCGACCGTGTACCGCCAATACCAGAAGCGGAGAGATTCTCATTTTCCTTTGCTCGCGGTGGTGGCGGGGCTCTGACCATCCAATTGCAAGGCCCGAGCATCGACGATCTGAGAGAGGTCTCTGAGGAGCTTCAGAAAGTCATGGCTGGGTATGCAGGCCTTTACGATATTGAGGACTCCTTCGAACGATCGACTGAAGAGTTGGAACTCGAGCTCAAACCTGCGGCTACCAACCTCGGGGTGACGGCCCAACAGTTGGCTTCCCAAGTTAGACAGGCTTTCTTCGGGGCGGAAGCCCAGAAAATCCAGCGGGGTCGCGATGACGTCAATGTTATGGTGCGCTATCCGCGGGAGGAACGCCGTTCGCTAGCCGCTCTACGAACTATGATGATCCGCACTCAGAATGGTACGGAAGTCCCGTTTGAAGAAGTCGCCCAGGTGGTGCCCGGAAGAGCCTTGCCATCGATTCAGCGGATCGATCGCAATCGTATAATCCGAGTATCCGCGGATGCGGATACGGAAACGGTTGATGTGGACGCCATCGAATTGGACTTGTATGCGAACGTGATTCCCGATCTGATTGCCGATTACTCCGGAATGGCCGCGAGCCTTGATGGCCGGGCTCGAGATCAGGCGAGGAATAATGAAGAGCTACTAACGGGTGTCTATTTTGTTATCGCTGCTATCTACGTGTTACTGGCGATCCCGTTCAAAAGCTATACGCAGCCTTTTATTGTCATGTCGGCGATTCCTTTCGGTATAATCGGAGCGCTTTTAGGTCATATGATTATGAATTTCCTTTTGCTCGACGTCCTTGGAAGAGGCAACAGTCCGACTTCAGCCGTATCAATGCTTTCGTTACTGGGTATGATGGCCTTATCGGGGGTTGTGGTAAACGACAGTCTGGTGATGGTGGATTTCATAAACCGCCAGGTCAAGAAAGGCATGAAGTTGATCGACGCGGTTCGCCTGGCAGGAGTTCGCCGTTTCCGACCAATTTTGCTGACATCGCTAACGACTTTCTTCGGTTTGCTTCCTTTGATGTTCGATCCTAGCACGCAATCGGCGTTCCTGATTCCGATGGCGGTGTCCTTGGGATGGGGTATCGTGTTCGCCACGACTATCACTCTCTTGCTCGTCCCGACAATAACAGTAATATTTGAGGATATTCGAGTTGGTTTGTGCAAGTTGTACGATCGACCTATTGATCGCGGTTTTGAGCAAACAGGCGAGCTAGCGGATGTTGCCGATTCCTTTGAATCTGTTGGCAGGAAGTAGAAGTAGGTAAGGTTAGTTCGAGTCTGAACCAAGTCGAAGGGCTTAGTTCTCCTTCTTGGGTGGATGATTTAAGGGACTAAGCCCTGGAGGCTAAAACCAGCCTAGATCCTTGTCTGTCTGCTTTAGAAACCTTGTAAAGGCTCTTCGAGGCTTTTGACCATGATTATGGTCGCATATTGGCGAGGATTCGTTGAACGATACGCCGATGAAACTTCCGGTAGAAGACGATTTCAATGATGTGATAGGCAAGGCCCAGAAAGGTCAGGAGATAACGACTGAAGATCTTTCGGAAAGGGTAGGCGTTTCTGAGGAGAGTATTCGGAAAATTCGGCGGGGCGAATTTGATGAAGCTGCGGTTTCCGCTGTTGGGAAGTATCTCGATTTGAACGTCGATGCGCTGCTTAAAATTGGACGTGGCGATTGGTATCCGGAGCAGCCCGATCCAGTCGATGGATTTGAGCTCATAGCGTCGCCATTTTACGATTGGCACGTTAATGCCTATTTACTTTGGGATCCCAATACTAAGGGAGCGATAGCATTCGATACCGGAACGGACCCGGAGCTCATGCTCGCCAAAATCAATGAGCTGGGGCTCCAGTTAAAGACGCTGTTTCTTACCCATTCGCATGGTGATCATATTGAAGGTGCTCCAAAGATCTTGTCAGAGACAGGAGCCAATGCGGTGATCAGCAGGTTAGAGCCGTCGGTTGATTTTGATGCAGCTACAATCGACGAAGGTTTTCAATCCAACGTCGGATGCATGAGTGTCGAGATGTTCAATACGACAGGTCACACGAGTGGTGGCGCTACATTTGTCGTGGGAGGGTTAGATCGAGATTTCGCTTTCGTAGGCGATGCTATATTTGCCGGTTCTATGGGCGGTCCGAATGTTTCCTACGATAATAGCCTTAAAGCTTTGAATGAGATTCTCTCGCTTGCCGACGATACTGTGTTGGCTAGTGGCCATGGCCCTCTGACGACTGTGGGTCAAGAGAAGGAGATGAACTGCTTCTATGTTGGCTTACCTGGCTAGAGTTCCTTGTTCTTCCTTCAGCCGCACAAGGTATTCGGAGACGTTGCAGGTGAGCATTCGCGTGCCTGTTTTGCTGACTTCCAAAACCTTGTTGACGATAGGATCCAGGAAGTCTCGGTCGTGACTAACGAGGATCACGGTGCCATTGAATTCGCGGATCGCGTCTTGAAGAATTTCCTTGCTCTTGATATCCAAGTGATTGGTCGGCTCATCAAGGATAATGGTGTTGGCTTCCTTCATCAGCATCTTGGCCAGCGCTAGGCGATTCCGCTCGCCCCCTGAAAGAATGTTGGTCTTTTTGAATACATCGTCCTTGCGGAAAAGCAGCGCCCCGAGTACTGCCCGTGGGTTCGATTCCTCTCGATTGGCATCAGCGGAGGCCTGCTCGACTTCCTCGAGAACCGTCTTGTTTGGGTCGAGCTCATCGGCTTGCTGCTGGGCGAAGTATGCTAGCGCTGTATTGATGCCTAGGGCACGCTCACCTTCCTGAAACGGTTCGACACCAGCAAGGATACGGGCCAAAGTAGACTTGCCTGCCCCATTGACGCCGACGACGGCCAAACGGTCGCCTTTCTCGATATGAAAATCGAGTCTTTTGAATACTTGAATCTCTCCATATGATTTGGAAACGCTTTGCAGCTCGATAACTTTGGCGCTGCCAGGCGGTGGAGGAGAGAAACGGAAAAATATCTTCTTCTCCTGGGGCGGGAGCTTGATAATCTCCATCTTCTCCAGATCCTTCATGCGACTCTGCACGAGAGAAGCTTTCTTTACGTTGCCACGAAATCGATTGATGAAGTCCTTTTGCCGTTGGATCTCAGCTTGCTGATTCTTAACTTTCTTCCGCAGCGTTTCGAGATCGGCTTCCGATTGCTTAACGTAGAAAGAATAGTTACCGCTGTACGACGTTAGGCGGCCCATTGATAGGTTAATGGTCCGATTCGTTACGACGTCTAGAAATGCCCTGTCGTGAGAAATGATCATCAGAGATCCCTCGTAATGGGTGAGATAGTCTTCGAGCCATTGTTGGGAGATGATGTCGAGATGATTGGTCGGTTCATCGAGGAGCAAAAGCGAAGGCTCCTTAAGCAAAAGTTTGGCTAAGGCGATTCGCATCTGCCATCCGCCTGAAAACTCCCCCGTATCGCGTTCGAGATCGGACACTTCGAAACCTAGCCCCATGAGAGTCTTCTCGATTCTAGATTTCATCTTGGCCGGCTCGTGGGCTTCCAGCTTCTGTTCCCAGGTGCCAATCTGATCGAGAAGGTCGTAGTATTCCTCGGAATTGGTATCCATCTCGAGCATCCTCTCGTCAGCCTCGTCGATATTCTTTTGCAGTTCCAATGCGTCCTCGAAAGCGGTAGATACCTCATCGTACAGGGATTTGCCTTTAACTTCGATACCATCCTGAGGCAAATAGCCCAGAGTGACGTAGGCGGGGCTTTCCACCTCTCCACTGTCGATTTCTGCTTCGCCTTGCAGGAGTTTGATTAGCGTAGATTTGCCCGATCCATTGGAGCCGACCAAGCCGATACGGTCACGCACTCCAATGGTCGTAGAGATCTTGTTGTAGATGACTTTTTCGCCGTAGCGAAGCGACACGTCGACTAGGTTAATCATAGGGAGTTGGTGGACCTTAGAAAGTCGCTGTCTCGGGTCAAGCGGCTTTCCGGTCCGAGAGGCGTCTCGGGATCGCTAGGTTTATTGGAGCTTGAGGTAGTTTCGTTTTGAAGCTGCTGCCCTAATCAGCGAAGTGGCGTTGACGTACTAGACTCGAAGTAGAGTCAGCTTCAATAGGTTGCTCGGCCTCCGGACAGGTCGTAGCAAAAGCCAGTCGTGAAACTGTTTTCCGGGGAAACTATAAATCGGATTGCCGATACTATTTCGTCGAGTTCACCGCAGCGTTTCATAGGGATCTTATCGGTCATGTAGTCAATTTGCTCTTGCGGAATTCCGTAGTGTATCGGCGTATTGATTACGGCTGGAGCCAAAGAATTGATTGTGATTCCCGATTCCGAATATTCTTTCCCAATCGCCTTGGTAAGCCCAATTACACCCGCCTTTGTCGCGGAATACGAGGCCATGCCAGCATTGCCTTCTTTGCCTGCGATCGACGCGATTAGGAGGATGCGCCCATAGTTTCGACTCTTCATTCCGGGAAGGACTGCCTTGGCAATATTGAAGGATCCAAGAAGATTGACTTGAAACACCTTTGTAAAGTCATCGACGGGAATTTGCTCGATAGTTTCACCAGTAATTCCGGTGATCCCGGCAGCATTCACGACGATATCGATCTGGCTGAAAACGGACTTAATTTCGTTGATCGCGGATTGCACTTCGGATTCCGAGCTTACATCGGCAACGATCATCATGCAATCGCCCTTTAAGGACGTGCCCGCGGCTTCTAGCTTTTCGGCATCCGTATCCAATAGAGCGACACGAACCCCTTCGGTACTGAATTGCCGAGCGACCGCGAGCCCGATTCCGGAAGCACCTCCGGTTACGAGAGCGACTTGATTTTCGATTGATTGAAAAGCAGACACAATCGCCAGATTGCACGCTAGTTCGTCCGTGTGAATCCTAAAGATCAGGATTTAGCCAATCAGACGCGCTTAGCTTTAAGCTATCCTCGATCTCCAAGGACCCGTAATCGCCAGAGTTTGGCCAGGGTTCCGCTGAATATTGACAAAAAAGGTGGTGCCATCGGGTGAGAAGCAGCCACCGGCGACTTCACTATCCATGTCCACGTGGGCAATCTTATACATTTTTCCTTCACGCGTAATCCCGACAATGGCACTGCTCCCACCGTCATCCTCGCAGATAACCACATCTCCCCAAGGGGCGACTGTCAGATTGTCACAGGCTTTGAGGAGTTCCAGATCCTGACTTTCGATAAATAGTTCCAAGATTCCAAGATCGTTTTCTTCGCCAGCTAGACCTTCGTTGGGACTTGGCTTATAGCGGAATATTTGTCCGTATTTTTTGGTCCCCCCATTAGTGCATGCGAAATAGATTTCTCCATTTCCGTAGAACATGCCTTCGCCTCTAGCGAACCGGGCTGCTCCAGCCTTGTGCCCCACATATCGCATGTCATCGTTTGGCGATTCATAATCGTGGATATCGATCCACTCGACTTTTACTGGCTCATTTTTTGGGAACGCAGACTGATTCATTTCCGCCCAGTTTCGCGTATCGGCTGAAGGCGACCCCTTTATAGCTAGCGCTTGCAATTTGCCGCCTTTGCTCAGTTGTCCACGTTGATTGGGTATATAGCGGTATATCAATCCATCTGGGCGATCTTCGGTTTGATAGACAACTCCGTTCGCAGGGTGCACTGCGACGGCTTCGTGATTAAAGCGGCCCATTTCTTTGAGGGCGAACGGTTCGGCTAACCCCATTTGGTAATTCGCCGGTACTTCGAAGTTGTACCCATGGTCTTTGTGAAGTTTTTCACCAGCTCGAACAGTAGTCTCTTCACAAGTGATCCAAGAACCCCAGGGCGTTGATCCACCGGAGCAATTTCGGATAGTGCCTGCGAGAGAAAGGTAATGCCGTTTGAGCTCTTGTGTTCGCGTATCGAATACGAGTGTAGTAGTGCCTCCGTGCAGCTGAGTTCCGGATTTGCCAGCATCATAGAGCTTACTCGTATCGAGATCCTTCCAAGCTGTCGATTTCGAGAAAGGATTGTCGCTGGAATCCAAGGGTTTCATTTCGTGGTTGCGAACTAGCAAGGTCAGTCCGTTGGGACCAGGAAAAGCATCCATCCCGTCGTGGGCGCCAGGTACGATAAAGCCATCATCCATCGTCTCTCCAGCCTGGGAGAAAACCTTATAGCTGAATCCCTTTGGCAGGCGCATTCGACCTAGTGGATCCGACTGTAAGCGTCCGTATCCTTCTGCTGTAAGAGATGGAGATCGATTCGAGTCTGAGCGTTGGGCTTCGGTGTGATTGCTGGCGCATGCACTGAGTCCGATAAAACCGGCACTGTATACTGAGTTTTTGACGAATTCTCGGCGATTGATGGTATTCATATGCAGTAATTTGTTAACTGAAGGAGTCTGACAGGCAATTTCGGAAATTGTCCATCCTCGAGAGCATGTTTACCAAACTTTACCCTAGTTCCTCCGCGACGGAAGGAAAGAGTGAAATCGCCCACTACCTTAAAACCGAGAGGGAGTTAGCCAACCAAGAACGGTTCGATAACCCCTTTTAAGCTTGGTGGGAACAGCCCCTCAATTTGGACGCCATCCTCTTCGGACTTCGAGTGTCTGATTCCGCCACTCGCGTGCAATTGAGAAATTACATCGTAGCGATCGTGGGGAATCATTAGCTTTGTCGGACACAGTCTGGCGTTCAACGATTTCGAGATACGGGACTTCAATAGCTCCAAACCTCCCCCCGTTTCCGCGCTGATGAAAATTGCCTCAGGATACAATAGCTCGAAGCGTTCCCGTGTCTCGTTTGTTTCCAGCTTATCAATTTTATTGAAGACGATTAGACTCGGATTTTCGTTAGCTCCAATTTCCGAGAGTACGGCTTCAGTCGTTTTAATATGAATACTAGTTTCTGAGCTGGAGATATCAATAAGGTGTATAAGCAAGTCGGCGACCACGGCTTCTTCAAGAGTCGCCTTGAATGCCTCGACAAGGCGATGAGGGAGGCGTCGTACGAATCCAACAGTATCGGTCAGGAGTACATGCTGACTTTCGTCAAGGTCGAGGCGTCGGGTGGTTGGATCCAATGTGGCGAACAATTTATCTTCCGCGAGCGCTTCGGAAGCGGTCAGTTTGTTAAGCAGTGAGGATTTTCCTGCGTTCGTATAGCCGACTATGGATACAGTAGGCACCGGTTTTCGCAGGCGTTTAGCCCGCTGCACTTGGCGATGCTGGATCACCTCCTTGAGCTCCCGTTTGACGACGGCAATGCGATCGTTGACCATACGCCGGTCGGCTTCCAGTTGGGTTTCACCTTGGCCGCGGGCGCCTGTCATGCCGCCTCGCTGTCGGCTAAGGTGAGTCCACGCCCGAGTAAGTCGGGGCAGGGAGTATTCCATTCGGGCCAAAGCCACTTGTAGAACGGCTTCTTTGGTTTGGGCTCGCTCGGAAAAGATGTCGATGATCACCTCCTGGCGATCGATGACGCAGATTTTCGCTTCTCGCTCCCAATTTCGTTGTTGAGCTGGAGTGAGCTCTTCATCGAAGATAATGACATCGATATTCTTTTCCTGAATCAGGTTGATAATCTCTTCCCGCTTTCCTTTTCCGACGAGGAATGGGGGTGATGGCTTGCGAAGCTTCACGATCATGCAATCGACGATTGGAATATCCAAATTCGTGGTCAGTTCCGCTAACTCATCGAGCAGATATTCAGTTTCCTGACGCGTAATGTCAGTTTGCTGAATACCCACAAGCAAGGCCCTTTGGACCTTTTGCCGATTTTCTTCGAGATCAAACACAGCTAATTACAGCCGATTCGGGCTTACGAAAACGCCCCGCTCCCGTGATCGAGAGCAGGGCGCTTCGGTTAAATTTAGTTGCGAGAAACGCAAATGCTTATACTTCCGCCTCGATGGCCGCTTGAGCAGCCGCTAGACGGGCAACAGGAATTCGGTTGGGTGAGCAGCTTACGTAAGTTAGACCAGCTCTATGGCAGAACTTAACGGAAGCGGGATCTCCGCCGTGCTCACCGCAAATTCCCAACTTGATGTTTGGGTTGGTGGATTTGCCGCCGTCGACGCCTTGTTGAACCAAGCATCCAACGCCTGCCTGATCGATCGTGGCGAATGGATTCTGCGGCAGAATGTCGAGATCCTTGTACTTGCCGAGGAAACTCCCAGCATCGTCACGGCTCATGCCCAGAGTGGTCTGGGTCAAGTCGTTCGTTCCGAAACTGAAGAATTGAGCGGTCTTAGCGATCTCAGCCGCGGTAACCGCTGCACGTGGCACTTCGATCATGGTACCGACGAGGTAGTTGATCTTAACACCCTTGGCTTTCTGAACTTCCTTGGCGACGCGGTGAACGATCGCGACTTGATTGTCGAGCTCGTCCTGGAAACCTACTAGAGGAATCATGATTTCCGGATTAACCTTTACCTTCTTCTTCAGCTTGAGCACTTGGGCGGCTGCTTCGAAGATGGCTCTGGCCTGCATTTCCGTGATTTCCGGATAGGAAATGCCGAGTCGGCAACCGCGGTGTCCAAGCATTGGATTTTCTTCGTGCAAGGCGTGTACACGCTCGGTGACTACGTCGACAGATACACCGAGATGATCGGCCAGCAAGCGACGGGCCTCGTCGTCGTGGGGAAGAAACTCGTGCAATGGAGGATCGAGAAGGCGAACAGTGACCGGACGGCCATCCATCGCTTTGAACAATCCATTGAAGTCTTTGCGTTGGAAAGGCAGCAATTTCTTGAGGGCTTTTTTGCGAGCGGTTTCGTCAGGTGCGAGGATCATCTCCCGCATGTAAGTGATGCGATCGCCCTCGAAGAACATATGTTCGGTACGGCAAAGCCCGATACCTTCGGCTCCGAGCGCGATAGCCGCTTTCGATTGCGTGGGCGAATCCGCATTGGTGCGAACGCCCAGCGTGCGATAATTGTCGGCCCACTTCATTACTTGGTTAAAGAGCTGGTATGTGTAGCTCTTTTCCGCCTTCATCTTGCCCGCCAACACTTGGGAGACTTCGGATGGAGCGGTTTCCACGTGACCTGCGAAAATCTGGCCGGTTGTGCCGTCGATGGAGATGTAATCCCCTTCGTCCAGCACGATTTTGCCAGCGGACAACGTGCGATTCGCGTAGTTGATATCGATGTCTGAAGCCCCGCAGATGCAAACCTTGCCCATCTGGCGAGCGACGAGGGCCGCGTGCGAGGAAACCCCGCCTCGTGAGGTGAGGATGCCATCAGAGGCGATCATTCCTCGCAGATCTTCAGGCGATGTTTCTTCACGGCAAAGAACAACGGAATTGCCCTTGGCTACTTCCTTTTCGGCGTCTGCCGCGTTGAAGACGATCTTTCCAGAAGCAGCGCCCGGACCTGCCGGCAGGCCGGTTGCCATCAGGGTTGCTTTCTTGATGGAAGCGGTGTCGAAGATAGGAACCAGCAAACTAGAAATCTGGTCGGCTGGGATCTTTGTTACCGCAGTCTTCTGATTCATCAGTCGCTGTTTCGTCATTTCGACGGCGATACGTACAGCTGCAAGACCGGTACGTTTTCCGTTTCGCGTTTGCAACATGTACAGAGTGCCGTCTTCGACGGTGAACTCGAAATCTTGTACGTCGCCAAAATGCTTTTCCAATTTCTTTCGAACCGCGCTAAGCTCTTTGAAAGACTTCGGCATATCCTGCTCGAGCTGAGCGATAGGATGGGGTGTGCGTACTCCGGCGACAACGTCTTCGCCCTGGGCATTGATCAGATATTCGCCATAGAATACATTCTCTCCGTTGGCTGGGTCGCGAGTGAAAGCAACACCTGTGCCGGAAGTTTCTCCCATGTTTCCGAATACCATTAGCTGTACGTTAACGGCGGTTCCCCATTCGGCTGGGATGCCGTACTTTTGGCGATAGAGGATAGCTCGCTCGTTTTGCCAGGAATTGAAAACCGCTCCTACTGCGCCGTCGAGTTGCTTGTGGACGTCTTGTGGAAACTCTCCTCCGGTGCGATCCTTAATGAGTTTCTGGAAGCGGCGTATGACCTCTTTGTTGTTTTCCTCGGTCAAGTCCGAATCGATTTCGACGCCAACCTCTTTCTTAACCTCTTCCAATACTTGCTCGAATGGCTCGGGTTCGAGTTCATTGCGTGATTGAACTCCCATTACGACGTCGCCGTACATTTGAATGAATCGGCGATAGCAGTCGTAAGCGAAGCGCCCATTGCCGGTAAGCTTGGCTAGTCCGGCGACTGTCTTGTCATTTAGCCCAAGATTTAGAATCGTATCCATCATCCCGGGCATGGACTCGCGAGCCCCGGATCGTACCGAGAAAAGAAGCGGATTCTTAGGCTCGCCAAACTTTTTGCCGCACTCACGTTCAACCGTCTTAATGGCCTTTTCCACCTGGCTTTTCAGCTCAGTTGGGTATTTACGACCATTGTCATAGTAGGCTGTGCAAACCTCGGTTGTAATGGTGAAACCGCCCGGCACTGGAAGGCCGATGGCAGCCATTTCAGCTAGATTGGCGCCTTTACCGCCAAGCAACTCCTTCATTTTAGCGTTCCCGTCGGTCTTCTTGCCGAACGAGTAAACGTATTTTATGGCTCTAGAAGTGCGCTTGCGCACCGTCTTCTTCGCTTTTTTCGCAGTGGTTTTGGATGGCATCCTTATTGAACTAATTTGGATTTGCGATGAATGAGGAGAGTGTGTTTGTGTAACCTTCTCCTCTAAGAAAAGGGTCCCTCTTAAGAACTGATCTCCATCTGTCAATGGGATTGATCACCAGGCAGAGATTAAGCGCTTCAGGCGGGTTGTTTAGCAGTTTCAGGACAGTAAAATGGAGTTGCCCGTGAGGAATCAGTTGTTCATGTAACGGGGTTTGAGAATCTGAATGAGCGAAATAGAGCCATTTCACGAAGCTGACGATGATGCGCCAGAATGGGCTGGGGATCCTAAGCACATGGGGTTTCTGGAGCATTTGGAGGAGCTTCGTTGGTCTCTGCTCAAGCCCATCGGGGCCTTCACGATAGCGTTTGTTGCCTCCATGATTTTCATCGTGGATGTTAAGGACATCCTGCTGGCTCCGTTAGAAGCGAATTATTCCCACTTGTCGGAAGCCGAACGGATGGTCGTTTTTGGGGGCTTGACGACCTACAACGTCACTGGGGTGTTTATTGCCATGCTTCTGATCGGAGTGATCATCGGCCTCATGGTAGCGTCCCCATTTTTTATATACTACCTGGGCCGCTTTCTGGCTCCGGCCTTAACGGTACGGGAAAAGAGGATTCTTGTTCCCGGTTCATTATCTGTCCTCTTTCTCTTCCTCTTGGGTTGCACATTCGGTTATTACATATTGCTGCCCCGAACGATCACTGCGGTCATTTGGTTCAACCAACTGTTGGGGTTCCAGATGCTGTGGACTACGAGCAATTATTTTGGGTTCCTCACATTCACCATATTGGGGCTAGGGATCGCATTTCAGATGCCCTTGGCGATTATCGTTTTGGTAACCATTGGAGTCGTTACGCCGGAACAGCTCAGGCAGTACCGGCGTTACATCGTCCTTTCTATTGTCATCCTCGCTGCGATTCTAACTCCACCGGAGCCGATTACCCAGCTAGCCCTGGCTGGACCTTTGTGGATTCTGTATGAGCTTTCGATCATCGCGTCCGTATTTTTGAAGAAGAAGCACGATGCCAAGGCCGAGAAGCTCGAGAGTGAATGGGATGATTAATAGGCGTTGAGAGGCAACGCGATCGACGATCGCATCTGCAATTTTATGCTTTGGTACGGAGGACTGGCTCAGTCCTCCGTTCTTAGAATCTGGAGGATCGAGTCGACCTACGGTTTTTAAATCGGTAGCGGCCGATCTCCGAGCTGCCATTGAGCGATAGTTTTTCGAAGATACAATATCGTCGCTCGGAGACCGCTCCTACCTTCGAGGGCTTCCGATTTATATGCCATGGGCGTTCGATTAGAATTCCCTACATCGATCGAAGCGCTTCGGCGAATACTTCGCAGGCTCTTGCGATTGATGCATTTTCGTGGGCCGTGGAAATGAAGTTTCCTTCGTATTTAGATGGGGGAATATAGACGCCCAAATCTAGGCACTTGTGGAAATAGCTATTGAAACGTTCGGTATCGGTGTTCGAAGCGTCTTCCAAGTCCTTTACTGGCGTATCGGTAAAATAAAGGCAAAACATGGAGCCCACCTGGGGGATCTGGGCAGGAATGCCCGTTTCATTGACAGCAGACTGAATAGCTTCCCGAACCTGAACGCCCAGGTGATCAAGGCGATCGTATGCGGTACCGTCCTTGAGAAGTTCAAGAGCCGCAATTCCCGCAGCCATGGCGAGCGGGTTGCCACTAAGGGTCCCCGCTTGGTAAACCGGTCCTTCAGGAGCCAAGTGATCCATTATTTCGGCTTTGCCTCCGAGAGCGCCTACGGGAAGTCCGCCTCCGATGATCTTACCCAGAGTTGTTAGATCAGGAGTGATTCCCTCCTTCGTTTGAACACCTCCTGCGGATACGCGGAATCCCGTCATGACTTCGTCGAATATGAGGACCGATCCGTTTTTCGAGCACAGATCCCTTAGGCCTTGGAGATAACCATCTTTTGGAAAAATCAAGCCGACATTGGCGGGGTAAGGTTCGAGGATGATGCCAGCTATGTCGTCGCCACAAGTATCAAATACGTCTTGGACGGCTCCAAGATCGTTGAATGGGAGAACGATGGTCTCGCGGGCGAAGCCTTCAGGTACGCCAGCACTGTCCGGATTGCCAAAAGTCAGTGCCCCGGAGCCAGCTTTGATGAGTAGCGAGTCAGCGTGTCCGTGGTAGCAGCCTTCGAATTTGATGATCTTGTTTCGCTGCGTATAGCCACGAGCTAAACGAATGGCCGTCATCGTGGCCTCGGTACCGCTATTCACCATCCGCACCTTTTCGATGGAGGGAACCATTTCGATTATTAGCTCTGCCATAGTGATCTCATAAGGATTTGGCGTGCCAAAGCTGGTGCCGCTATCGAGGGCTTTAGCTACGGCTTCGCGGATTATTTCGTTATTATGTCCGTGGATGGCAGGTCCCCAGGTACAGACGAAATCGATGAGTTCCCGATCATCCGCGGTCGTTAAAGTGGCTCCGTTGGCCCGCTTGGTGAAGAAGGGAGTGCCCCCGACTGAACGGAAGGCTCGAACAGGTGAATTGACGCCGCCAGGAATCAGTTCCTTGGCACGTTCAAAAAGTTCGGATGAAGTAGTCATTATGGTGGAAGGTGATAAAGTGTCTAGGGCTAGTTCTCAAGTTTCTTGGTTCAAACCCTTTTGTTCACTGCTTTAAATACATTTGGTACTGTAGAAAGTATACAGCAAGTCGATGATCGTTGGGGCTTCGCTTGTGAAGAGCCGATCAGGTGAAAAATTTAATAGTCGTGGCACGCCGGAAGCGGCAGCCTTACAAATGAGGGTGCTCCATTCAGGACTCTTGTAGTCAATCTAGGATACATAGCGTTGGACGATGGGTATGCGTCGACCAACTCCAAAGGCCAGCGGAGTTAGTTTTAAGCCCGGCGCTGCTTGCTTGCGCTTGTACTCATTGAGGTCAACTTTGCGTAGGATATCTTTGACGATGCCAGGTTCATAGCCGAGAGCGACGATATCATCAGCTGACTTTCCTTCTTCGACATAGGCTTTTAAAATCCCGTCGAGCACATCGTAAGGCGGAAGGCTGTCTTCGTCTTTCTGGTCCGGTCGAAGTTCAGCGGAAGGCGGTTTTTCGATCGTATTGATGGGTATGATCTCTCCGTCTCGATTCATATGCCGAGCGAGCTCGAAGACTTTGACTTTAGGCAGGTCAGAAATCACGGCGAGCCCGCCGCACATGTCGCCATAGAGCGTGCAATAGCCGACGGAAAGCTCGCTCTTGTTTCCGGTCGTCAACAGTAGAGCCCCATATTTATTGGACAATGCCATCAGCAAGAGACCTCGAGCCCGAGCTTGTACGTTTTCTTCGGTTACGTCTTTCTCCCTTTCTGCCATTAGAGGAGCCAGGGCCGCTTCGGAAGCGTTGACGATATCGGAAATAGGGACCATGTGAAAGTCGATTTCCAGATTCGCTGCCAAATCGCGAGCATCGTTCTTACTGTGTTCTGACGAGATGGCGGAAGGCAGACCGACACCTAAGACGTTTTCTTTCCCGAGGGCTTTTGCTGCCAAGG
>DKNL01000095.1 GCA_002474325.1 Opitutales bacterium UBA7389 | reverse complement strand
CACAATGTCCACGTACTTCCATTGTTTGGCTCTAATGTTCCCTTTAGCCGTGTAGATATCATTGTTCGATAGCCCAAGCGCCTTTCCTGTATCTATGCCTCGCTGGTAAAACTCGGTATGCTCGATTCCCGGCGAAAGAACACGAGGCTCGCCGTCCACGTAGGAAACCTGAACATTGTGGTCACCTTTGCTGATGCGTAAAGGCGACTCAAATACGGGAAGAGCTAAATCGCCTCCCGTGTTTTCAAAAAAGTAGGTCCCGTTAAAAGGCTTGTCTGGGCAAACGACCACCAGATCATAATCTCCATCCTGATCGAAGTCCATTGGCAGTGGCCAAGCCCATAGGCCCACTCCCAAGTCGACAACCAATCCCGGATTATTGTACTGAAGGCGTTCGAGCTGGCGATCATCAGCGAAGAATACCAAGGGGCAGATCACAACTAAAGCGGTTGAACGAACTAGAAAGACTATGGTCTTATTTATCATAAACGTAGCGCTGGCTTAAGCCTGCTTCTCCAGATCTTTGAGCAGGCTGAACCGCTGCCCTACAAAAACTACAATTTATTGGGGTCCAAGACCGCATGCTTGATGCCCTCTCGATTGTAAGTGTAGGTTATATGGATACGTCCGTCGGCCGATTGTATCACAGCGGGATACGAATACTCTCCCCAATGGCGTTGACCGCGAGGACGTTCTCCTGCCTCCCATTCCAAAGTCATGGCCATCTCCCAATCGATTCCTTTTTCAGATAAAGCCACGTTGAGAATCTGCCGGCTGGGCACTTTTGTTTTCCTTGTGGAATGATTGTACACTAGCAATTGCCTGCCGTCCTGCAGAGAAACCGCGTCCGTTCCCGCACTCGGATTGGGTAATTCCGTCGCCTCCATATTGCTCCAACTAACACCTCCGTCTCGCGACCAGCTCTGGGAGACCACGTCTTGCTTGGTACGACAAAGGATCTGCAAATCCCCGTTTGCGTAGGTGAGAATACTGGGCTGGATAGCGTCGAATTCGATTCCGTTGTTGATGGGCCCGATCACGTCCCAGGTTTTTCCAAGATCGCGGGTCACTTCGAAATGAACGCGCCAGTAGCCATCACCTCCCTCGATATCTACTTCCGTACTCGTCGGACAAAGGATTGAGCCATCCGCTAGTTCGATCGGTTTGTTTTTTACCGGTCCCAACAAATGACCAACCGCCCAGTGCTCGCCTAGCTTTACAGGCCACGACCAGCTTTTGCCGCCGTCATCCGAAGTAGTCAGCATACCCCACCACTCTCGCGGGTTAGGACCCACTTTATAAAAAAGCATTAACGGTCCATTTGAAGGCTGAAACAAAACCGGATTCCAGCAGGGGTAACGCAGATTCATGGACTGCACTCCGTTAACTACTTCCACGGGTTCTGTCCATCGCTCACCCGCTTTTCGTGAAACCCATATTCCCACATCCGGATCTCGTTCTCTGGTACCCGCAAACCAGGCCGCAACTAATTTGCCACCCGATATTTCCACGATAGTCGACGCATGGCATTCTTTGGTTGGCTTGTTCGCTATCGGAAAAATCTGCTCGGACACTAACAAGCCTCCCTGGTCTACCTTGGCGACGGACGGGAATTCATGATGATCCGCCCAAGCGATCGGAAAATACACTGAAAAAAGAATCAATCCACAGAGCAGCCGGGTATTTATAATATTCAGATTAGTATCCATTTATTCAATATTCTTAGATGTTTTCAACTCCATGCTTCCAAATTCAATTCATCTAGAATTCTTTTCGCTTTATCTCGGTCTTCGGGGTAAAAGCGGTTGAAGGGTTCAGCCATGCGGTCATCGCATAAGCCGAGAATCGATGCTGCGCATTTCGTTCCCTTAATAAAGCGTGAAGCGTACTTTCCAATTTCGTAGATTCTTCCGAGGGCCTCGATTTTCTCTTGCAGCAACGACTGTCGTGCTTCGTCACCCTCTCGGGCCGAATTATGGGCATCCACAAAAAGCTTCGGGTAAACATTAGCCCCTCCATTAACGCCTCCGTCACCTCCCAAGGCTACTGACTCGATCAGTTTATCTTCCGGCCCGATGAGGAAGCTCCAGTCGGGTCTCGCATCTCGGAGCGAGCAAACCTTCTCGAAATAGGCAAGATCGCCACTGCTGTCTTTGATACCAACTATCCCGTCCACAGCACTCAGCACTTTCAAAGTTTCGATCTCGAACCAAACCTTCGTTAGAGACGGCATATTGTAGAGAAATACGGGAAGCGGCAGCTTCGGGACGATCATTCGAACGTATTGAATCAATTCCGTTTGACCTGCCGGAAAGTAATAGGGCGTAGCCAAAACGACAGCATCGGCTCCAGCGTCTGCTGCCACTTTCGCGAGACTTATCGACTCTTCCAAGGCCGTATCGGAAATCGATACGAGCACGGGTAACCGTCCAGCTACTATTTCGCTGGTTGTCCGAATCAGCTCTTTCCTCAGTCGGTAGCTCAAGCAGGGACCTTCCCCTGTGCCCCCTAAGGCGAAGACGCCATGCACTCCGCCTGATATTATGTACTCCAATAATCGATTCAATGCTTCCCTATCTAGCGTGTCGCGACCGGATAGCGGGGTAATCAAAGGTGGGATGATTCCGTTCAGCTTCATCCTTTGTCAGTCGCAGAGTCGTTTCGACTACCGAACCACTTCGTGAACAGTATCCCGCTCAGCAGTATTGTCAGCGTACCAAAAACTGGAATCAACAAGGCGTTAAACGGGCTGGCAAAACCACCGCTACTTAAATTTTGCAGCGTGGAACCAATTCCATAAACCAACGACGATTCATTCGCTCTCAAGAACATTTCCGCGATTTTCGGCAACGACATCCAAAGTATCACCAGCACCCCAAGAATGACTGCACACACCGCCTGAGGATTTCTAGCTCGATGGCTTATCAGGCCCAGCAAAAACAGACCTACCATGCCTCCACTGAAAATACCTGAAAGCGTCCACCACATGTCCAATGCGCTTTGGGTCACTTGGACCAGTAAGAGAGCTAAACCCGTGCCCGCTGCCCCCCATATGAAAGTGGCTATGTACAGGGCTCCCATTTGCTTTCGCTCGGAGGCGTTAGGGTCGATCAAGCGGCGATAGTAATCCGTCATGAAAAGCGTAGCCGATGAGTTCAAACTCGTCGAAATCGTGCTCATTCCCGCAGCGAAAACAGCGGCAATTAGCAGCCCTGTGATTCCCGGTGGCAATTGGGTAGCGATGAAATATGGAAACACCCGGTCACCCAGCTCCTCTAGGCCCTTATCACTCGCCAAACTCATCTGATTCGCTGAGAACTCATGGCTGTCAACATCCACTCCCATCTGCAATAATTCCTGCTTGGCAACTACTCGGCGAACCTGATGCAAATCTTCCAAGGCAGTCGATTCCCAAACCAGACTCGTTGTCTCGATTTCGATGACTTGGTCCGCGTTGTAAAATGCGAACAGAGCGGTCCCGATAAAGAAGAATACGGCGCTCATGGGAACATAAAGCCAGCCCGCTAGCCACAAGCCACGCTTCGCTTCCCGATCCGATCTCGAAGCAATGTATCGTTGAATGTAGCTTTGATCGATCCCGAAATTGCGGAGGTTTTCGGCTATACCGAAGAGAATCAGTGTCCAGAAAGTTTTTTCTGCCATCTCCAGGCTAAAGCTGCCCAGCGAAAATTTGTCATGGGCGGAAGCCACCTCGATGATCTGGCCAGCCCCTCCAGGCATCTGAACCAATATAACAACGAGAGCGATCACCGCCCCGGCCATCAGTACGATAGCCTGTATAGCATCAGTCCAAATTACTGCGAGCACACCTCCAACAAAAGAGTAAATGGTCACGCTGATCCCAATAACCAGCAAGATAGCCATGATGTCCCATCCGAAAATCACCTGCATAGGCAACGCCACCAGATACATGACCACGGCCATGCGAGCTAACTGAGTCAGCATGTAAAAGAAACTCGCATACAAGCGGGCCCACAGGCCAAACCGATCCTCCAATGCCGCGTAAGCGGATACGTGCTGGCTTTTTCTGTAATACGGCAAGAACCACCTAACCGCCACCCAAGTCCCCAAAGGGACCGAGAGCGAAAATACGAAGGCATTCCAGTCAGATACGAAAGTCTTCCCAGCGTTGGCCAAGTAGCTGATGCTACTTAGAAAAGTAGCGAAAATCGACAAGCCACATACCCAGCCCGGAATGGATCGATTTCCCGCCGTAAAGCCGTCAGTCGTTCTCGTCTTCCGATAAAAGAAAAACCCAATCCCCATCGTGGCTGCGAAATAGGCAACCAAAACAATCCAATCGAGAGGGGCAAAGGAGGGGCTCATTGGGAATTCAACAGGAGTCAGGTTTCTCAAAAAACACTGCCCAATTACCCTTTCTCTTCTTTAACATCCTTCAAGGAAATTCTATACCGTAACAGCCTTGCCCAAATCAAATTCGCTCGCAAACGAGCTTCCTACAACGCAAACGACTTGACTTGACGCGTTTGCGCCGAGTGGGAGTGCACTTATGTGAATACGTATGAACCAACTCGAATAAAGATCCAACGAACTTCCTACCCACTCATGGTAGGCATGTCCGGAAGGTCGTACATCGCAACCATGTAGGGGTGGTCGGATCGGTACTCCGTCAACGGCTTGGCCTTTTCTACTCGGCCAATGGGACGCGTTCCTTTGCCGGATAGTCCCAGGGCTTCATCTCCAAGATCCTCTCGAATAGCGGCAGCTTTCGCTTCCAAGGATGCGACGACTTCAGGTGCTTCATCGTACCGATTACGAGATTCGCCGACATCTTCCCGCAAATTGTAAAGCTCCTGGATAAGCTCGCTTCGCTTTCGGAAATGCAGCTTCCAATCCCCTACTCTAACCGCTTCCAGGGAATTCTGCCTGTAATAGAAAAAGGTGTCGTTGGGAGCGGTGGCATTCGCATTGAACATCAGCGTGCTAATGTCGTAGCCATCGATTTTCCGGTCTCCAGGAACCGAGACGCCAGCCAAGTTCGAAAACGTAGGGAAAAAGTCCATACTAGTAACTACCGCATCGCAGGTTTCTCCCGTCTCGATCCGGTCGGGCCAACGCATAATGCAAGGCAGTCGTTGACCGCCTTCCCAGGTTTCCTGCTTGGTTCCACGGCACGGGTCGTTGCTCCCTCCTTCGTCTTGAGCCCGAGATCCATTATCGCTGGTGAATACCACAAGCGTGTTGTCGCCGATTTCGAGCTCCTTAAGGCGATCCATAATAACGCCAACACTCCAATCTATGCATTCCACCGCCCCGCCATACGCGCCGTTTTTTGAGGATTCTAAAAATCGCTTTGGCACAAATAAGGGCACGTGAACGTACATGTGCGCCAGATACAAAAAGAAGGGCTCGTCCTTGTGTCGGTCTATGAAGCTGACCGCTTCTTCCGTATAACGTTCAGTGATTCCACGTTGGTCAGGTTGTTCCTGAACCACCTTTTCATTCCTCAATAGCGGCAATGGAGGATTGTCAGGGCGGTCGGACTGCATACCCATATCATTACTGTAGGGAATTCCGAAATACTCGTCGAATCCATGTCGTGTTGGAAGGAATTCCGGCTGATCACCACAGTGCCATTTCCCGATAATCTTGGTCGCATAGCCCGCCTCTTTCAATTGCGAAGCAACCGTCACCTCCTCTCGGCTAAGCCCTATATCGTATCCTGGGAACAATACGACTTCCCCATGGAAACTTCCGAAACCAATCCGCGGCGGATAACATCCTGTCATCATAGCGGCCCGCGATGGCGAACAAACCGGCGAAGCCATGTAGAAGTCGGTAAAACGCATGCCTTCCTGAGCAAGCCGATCGATATGTGGCGTTCGGTTTCGATTGGAACCATAGCAGCCAAGGTCGCCATAGCCTAGATCGTCGCAATTGATGAGAATAATATT
>DKNL01000314.1 GCA_002474325.1 Opitutales bacterium UBA7389 | reverse complement strand
AGGGAAACGATAACTAAAAACAGGGATCTCGGGAGGGCCGCTGAAAGCATAAGACACTAGTCAAACAGGTACGCCAAGAAAGACAACTTCTTGTTTTTTTTATCCAAAGACGGATTTGCAAGAAAGCCCGCTACCATTTGCTTTGCTATGGGGAAGCCTCTAGGTTCATTTTAATGGCCCAAATCCTCGAACGAATGTCCCAATAAAGACTTTCTCAACTTTTCTTTCCCTTTTTTGCTGTTTGTGGGCCCTAGGAATCGAGATCGATCAAACGAGTTTCGAATCCAGCGGTTCTTTCCCTTTCGCTCAGACGGACAACGGATTTCGCCTCGAATGGCAAACCAAGCGGGATACCGCCTACATAGAATTCCAATTTATTCCGCGCAGAGGAAATAGCTCGGCAGCCCCCTTATCCGTTAGATGGGAATGGATGGGAAAACGATAATGACGAATCTCGATCCCAACTATTTGTTTTAGGTCGGCGAACGCGACCTCGAAAAGCGATCGGGTTGGCCAATATTCTTCGACCGGGCGTCCACATCCCCGATATTTCTCGCCAATATTCCCATCCACGAGATCTTGCCACTGCTCTGGATGGTTTCTTTTCAGCCAAGTTGATTTGCTTGTACGGATCGTTAATCATATCATCGAGTCCATCAGGAGCTTTGGAGGCCTGCAAAAACAAGGTCGCGTCGCCTTGCTATTTTTCAATACCTACCGAGATACTCGGCCCAAACGTAATAGGCACCCCGCTCTCTTTGAGTTTCCGCGTCAGTAAACCAGGTCTGCAACAAGGCTTCTCCTTTGGGAAGATTGATCTCGAAATTGACGAAAGCATCCGTCGGCTGAATGTTTTTTTCTTCCGCGTATTTGCCTAGGCGAATACGAACCCTATTCGCCCCTATAGATCGCTCCGCATCTTTGGGAAAGCGCGATAGGCGAATATTATAGCGGCCGTCTTGTTGAACATCCAAAGACCAAAAGCCATTCACGAACAGCGAGTCGTCTTCCACTAACTCTATCTTCCATATGACACCACCATCGGTATGGTGCCAGTCTCGGGTTGTGAACCACGTCGGATTCTCTAAAGGGGAACCTATAAAGAATGGGGTGTACTTTCCGCCGTGACTGGTGACGTCCTTGAAGTGATCGCGGTAGGCTTGATTCAGATTCTCCACTACCTCTGGATACTGTTTGGCCACATCACGTTGCTGCCCGGGATCTTTAACGATATCGTACAACTCTGCATTGACCAGACGCCACCGTTCAGTGAGCACGGTCCGACTGGGATATTTCGCTTTGGGATCAACTCCAGAATACCACATCTCCAGTTGGTCAGCTTGGCGATCGACAAACAGCGTGCGTTCACTCCAAATCCTTGCCTCGCCTTGCAGCAAGGGAGCCATACTCTTCCCATCGAGACGCAAGTTTTCAGGACATTTCAAATCGCAGAATTCAACAAAGGTCGGCAGCCAATCCAAATGGGCGGTAAGCACCTCCACACTCTTGCCTTCTTCCAAAGTCCCGGGCCAGCGTATGAAACAGGCCACTCGGTGCCCGCCTTCGTAAGTGGAGCCCTTTTTATCTCGCATGCCCGCATTGAAACCTCGTCCAGTTTTTGGGTCGTACCCACCACCAGTACCATTGTCCCCCATGAATACGATCATCGTGTTCGCGTCTAGCCCCCATTCATCCAATGAATCCATTAGCCGACCCAGATTTTCATCGAAATTCTGAACCATCCCCAAGAATTTGGAGAGCGATTCATGCAGACCTTTCGCAAGGAACGGATCGGAGTATCTAGAGTCCACCGTCAGCGGGCCATGCATAGCGTTTAATGGCAGATAGATGAAAAAAGGCTTATCGAAACCAGACGCTTTCCCAACCTCTATAAACCGCAAAGCCTCGTCGAAGAATACATTCGTACAATAGCCCTCGAAATCCTCTTTCACGCCATCACGGTAGTAAGTGTCATCAAAATAATCGTTCCCCGCCGGATTGCCAATTTCTCCAACTCCCCCTGCCAAGTGATGAACGGTGTCTTGAAATCCTCGATACCGGGGAGCATAGGGATAGGTGTCTCCCAAATGCCATTTGCCAAACATTCCAGTACGATACCCTGAAGCGGCAAACACATCAGCCATCGTGGTTTCGTCAGGGTTCAGGAGCTGTCGACCTTCCGTCACGGCCCAAGCTCCAACTCGAACGCTATAGCGACCCGTCATCAAAGCTGCCCGAGTCGGAGTACAGTAAGGATCTACGTGATAGTCGTCCAAACTGATCCCCTCGTCGTGTAATCGGTCCAGATTCGGCGTATCCAGCCAAGGATGTCCATGAACCGACATATCCCCATATCCATGATCGTCCGTGACTATGAGGATGACGTTAGGCTGGGCACTACTCGCTAATGAAGATAAGACGAATACGAGAGCGAGCGATGGGAACAATTTCATTATTCAACAGGAGGGGCCCCGTGAAGCTGAGCTACACACTCTCGCTCAGCGGGAGCATGTAGCGATGGAGGAACGTATCCTGTTTGTTAAACTCATAAGCCTATGCAATAAGCTCAGGAATGACCTGCCCGCCGAATTGCGATAGCTGTTTGTAGCGGCCTCCATGCAAGTAGGTAAGCTTGTTATCATCGAGTCCGAGTAGGTGAAGTAAGGTCACATGCAGGTCGCGAATCGGATGAACGACTTCAACAGCTCTCTT
>DKNL01000068.1 GCA_002474325.1 Opitutales bacterium UBA7389 | reverse complement strand
AAAAAATGAAAAAACTATTATTAAAGTTTTGTTCGCGGTCGTTTGGTGCAGCTTTGGCGTTCTCCACTTGTATCGTCTCAAAGAGATTGTGCGGCACAAAGACTTGGCTCCCGGAGCCCATCGATTCGACCGGAACGCGGGTTTTCTGGTGGGATTATTGGCGGGAGCCACGGTTTCGTCGATTACCGGAGTGGGTGTGGACATGGTGCTCTACACGGTGTTGGTCATCCTTTGCCAGGCGGATCTCAAGATCGCCATTCCCACCTCGGTGATCATTATGACTTTCACCTCGCTCTTCGGTCTGGTCACCAAAACTTTGTCCGGATCTCTTCAGCCGGGTGTATTCGCAAACTGGTTAGCGGCTGCTCCTGTGGTGATCCTGGGAGCCCCTCTCGGAGCCTTCATTGTGAATCGCATTGGCCGGACTTCGACCTTGTTGGTTGTATCCATCCTTTGTGTTGGCCAGTTCCTATGGACTTTGCAGAACGAATGGGCCGCTCTAGGGATTCTAGGAGCAGGTATGGCCTTGGCTGGTGTGCTTTTGTTCAACCTAGGCTTCGAGTACCTGCACCGTGTTGGCGGACGCTTCGATCGCCGGAAACAGCGGTGACGACCTAGATTAGACTTAAAACGCTATTATTCAGTAGTAGATGTTGAAGTAGATTTCAAAACGGATTCTCTTAGTGGCACTAATTAAACCATGCCCCTAGCCATTATCACTGGAGGCGCTACCGGTATCGGAGCCGCCGCCGTAAAAAAATATGCTTCCGAAGGCTATGATGCTGCCCTGCTGGATCTAAATAAAGAAGAGAGCCTTACGCTCTGCCAGGAGGAACATCCAGGATCTATCGCCTTTTTTGAAACCGATGTCAGGGATCGAAAAAAGGTCGAAGCCTCCGTCGCCAGCGCCGTCGAATTATTTGGACCTCCTTCTGTTTTGTTCGCTAACGCGGGCGTTCAACGCTTATCGAGCCTGTTCGAGCTCAGGGATGAAGATATTGATGCGGTCATTGATACGAATCTCAAGGGGACTATCTATACGGTGGCAACCGTTGCTCGTTATATGAGAGATGCAGGTCAGGGAAGCATCGTACTCATGGCCTCGGATCAAGTCTTTGCTGGGAAATCAGGCTCGATTGCATATGGCGCATCTAAGGGGGGCGTCGGACAACTGGCAAAGTCGCTCTCGGTAGAGCTCAGCCCTTTAGGTATTCGGATCAACGCTATCTGTCCAGCTACCGTCAAAACGCCACTCACGGATAAAATTTTTGAGGATCTGGGTGTCAAGGAATACGCAGGAAATTCGGAAGCAGCCTGGAAAGCCGAGGCAGAGTCGATCCCACTTAAGCGTATCGCTTTACCTGAAGAGATCGCTAACGTGGTTTACTTTATCAGCTCATCCGAAGCCTCGTTCATGACGGGGTCTCTGATAACGGTAGATGGAGGATTTACGGCCCAATGAAGATTATCGATGCCCATCATCATTTCTGGAATGTATCCAGCGATAAGTACACCTGGCTGGCAGACCAAAGCTTGGATTTGCTTTGGGGCAAGCCGGTCGACCTTCTCAGGACCTATCTGCCCAATGATATGAGAATGGATGTGGGCCCGTTTGAGCCGAGCAAATCAGTTCATGTCCAGTCTTTCCGCGATCCCGCGGATCCCGTGGAAGAATCACGTTGGTTACAAAGCTTGGCGGATGATCCCGATTCGGGCGGATTCCCTCACGCAATTGTAGCCTTTGCCGATTTTACTTCGCCTGAAATAGATGAAACGCTGTCACAGCACTGCGAATACGAGAACCTCCGTGGAATTCGACAGATACTCAATCGTCATCCCAACAAAATGTGGCACATGTCGGAGCAGGATTACATGCAGGACCGAACGTGGCTAAAGAACTACGGGCTTCTGGAAGCCCATAACCTGAGTTTCGATCTTCAGATCTTCTACCACCAGGTTTCCGACGCCATCAAACTGGCCCAACATTTCCCGAATATCCCCATTATATTGAATCATGCGGGCATGCCTGCTGATCGAGATCCTGAGAACATCGAAGCCTGGCGCTCAGCCATTAAGCAATTGGCGGAGTGCGACAACGTGATGGCAAAGATTTCTGGACTCGGCATGTGCGATCACCGCTGGACTCCCAAGAGTATCCGCCCATTTGTAATAGATGTTATTGAGGCTTTTGGCGTCGACTGCTGCATGTTCGGCAGCAATTTTCCCGTCGACAGTTTATTTAGCGATTACGCCACTGTATGGAAGGCCTACGATACCATCACCACTGATTTTTCAGAAGACGAACGGGCTAAACTGTTTCACGACAACGCGGAAAGGTATTACAGGATATAGAGCGTGTAATAATTTTGGATCGTTTCTTAGATCTTTTCAAGGATCCGGAGGCGAAGAGATAGCCGCTCTAACTCTACTCTCCAATGCAGTAAATCGATTCGCTGCGATTCTCTCCTTCGGTATGGGCGACTCGTAGGAATAGGCGGTCGTTGGCAACGACGGGGGAGGCCCAGATTTCGTTCCCTAGCTGGTTCGTCGCCAGCAATTCAAATCTTTCAGGATTGGGGGTGAAAATGATCGTCTCGCCCTGTTCATTGGATACGTAGACGCGTCCGTCCACTAGGATGGGAGATGCACTATAGCTGCCTCCCACTTTCTCTCGCCATTTCAGGTGACCATCTTTACCATCCCAGCAGTGGGCGAGTCCATTGTCGGTTACTGCGTAAAGGTAGCCATCATGAGCTAGAAGAGAAGGCGCGTAAACGCGTATCGGGCTGATCCATACAATTTCTGGGGTGTCGCTGGCTGTAATGCAAACTGTCTCGTGTTTGGGGTAGCCACCGCTAGCGTAAAGCAAATTCCCGTTTCGAACAATGCTGCCAATGGTTTCCCGGGTCGTGGACTCGATAGACCAGTTTTCTCGACCAGTATTGGGGTCATAGCTACAGATCAAATCGCATCCAGGTACGAGGAGCTGATCTTCCCCGTCAATATTGTAGACTACTGGAGTGGCGTAGTTGGGGATTGCTGGCCGCGTGACGTTCCAAACCTTCTTGCCCGTTTTGCGATTGTAGGCAGTAAGGTTTCCACCTTCTTTGTGGTCAGAGGCGATGATGACGAGTTCATCGTATAAGACCGGCGAGGTGGAATAGCCCCAGTGGGAAGCAAAATCGCTGGCCACGTCTTGCCAGAGTGTATTGCCGTCGAGGTCGAGAGCGGTGATCCAGATTTTGGCATCGTGCATGAAGACCGTGAACACGCGTTCTCCATCGCTAGCCAGTGTGGATGAAGCTTGCGTGTTTCGCTTGTGGATACGGCCTTGCCACCCACCTTGATGGATCTTCTTGCTCCAAAGCGTATTGCCATTATGGCGATCCAAGCCGATCACGTATTGGCTTTGTTTCTCTTCATCTGCAGTAGCGAGGAACACTCGCTCGCCGACGATGATAGGCGACCCGTGCCCTCTGCCTGGAATGGGGGTTTTCCAAAGAACATTTTCTGTTTCGTTCCATTCCAAAGGTAAAGCTTGGCTGGTTGCGATCCCATCGCGTTGCGTTCCTCGCCACCAAGGCCAATCGGAAGAATCGAGAGAGAGGCCATCAGTTCCGGGCACCGCCGAGAATGCCATTTGTATACAGGAAGAAGCCAGCAGGGTAGTGGCTGCGATCAGAGGAGAAAGGCGAAATTGCGATAGCATGGTGGGGTGGGCTGTTTGATTTTTGACGTTCGAAATTGCCTCATATGCGAGCGCTATTCAAGGAACAAACTTCCATCCAACA
>DKNL01000172.1 GCA_002474325.1 Opitutales bacterium UBA7389 | reverse complement strand
TGGCTCATTCTTTTCGGGAACAGGCCGATTCAGCATTGCGAAAGCGAGTAGGGCGACAACCGCAAGGAATACGAAAAAGGGCACTACATACTGGAGCAACCAAGTCAGGATTGAGTCTTTTTGAGTAGGCATTCTGTTATATTGTATTCGTAAAGTGGATTTAATTCTATTCGAAATCGAGCCCGAGGGCCAGGTGTAGATTGATACGGTTTTGAAGACGCTGGTTTTTCACGTTCACTAGCTGGCTCGCTGATTCATCCGCTCGACGCTGGGCGTCAAGCAAGGCAGTGATATCGATAAGGCCTCGTTGATATTGCTCCCAGGCCAGCTCCTCAGCCTTGCGATTCTCTTCGGCCGCTATAGCAGTTTCTTTAGTAAGCTTGGCCAAATTCTCTTCACTGGAGAGAGCGTTCTCGACTTCCTGAAAGGCTGCTTGAGCGACCAATCGAAAATTGGCGAACTGGCCCTCCACAATTGCCTCGGCCTGATCGCGTTCAGCCTTCTGTCGTCCAGCAGCAAATAAAGTCGATCCGAAGTTGCCGGCAATACTCCAGACCGAGAAATCGGAATTCAGCAAATCACTTAACTCGCTGCTGGTAGTCCCCGCGCTTCCGGTAAGAGCTAGACTGGGCAGCCAATTGCGATTAGCTGCCTCCTGTATAGAGAGCGAGGCCGCCAGCCGGCGCTCCGCTGCATACAAGTCCGGCCGACGAGACACGAGATCGGAAGAAAGCCCTTCTGGGATGGATTCCGACATATCCGGCAAAAGGTACTCGCTGGATTGCTTTCCGCTCGGATAACGGCCTAGTAGTGTCTCAAGGGCCCGTTTGGCATTGCCAAGCTGCGTCTTCCGTTGCTGGGACACAGCTTTACTGGAAGCGGCCTGAGCCCGAGTGAGGCGTAAGTCTAGACTGGTAGCTAGGCCGCGATCATAGCGACGTTCTAGCGACATGACCTTGTCCTCTAGCGAATGGGCGGAATCGACTGCCAACTCGTACTGCGATTGCGATTCGAGCAAGTTGAACCAAGCCTTGGCGACCTGACCGGAAATCGATAGCTTAAGGGCCTCAACATCCGCTTCAGCCGCCTCGAATTCCGCCAAACCCGCCGCGTGGGAAGCTCTTAAACGCCCCCATAGATCGACTTCCCACTGGGACGCGAGAGAAAGGCTGTGGGTGTCTGTCTCGATCTTCTGAAAATTGAGAAAGGAGAACCGGCTCTGCTGCTTGGCAGGGTTAAATCCAAGTAATAGATTTGGAGATTTGAGGGATCCCGAAATTCGAGCTGCGGCTTCCGCTGCCGTCGCGCTGGCTTTAGCAGCATCGAGTCCGATATTCGACTCGAATGCTTCCTCTATAAGCCCATTCAAAGTGTCGTCTCCAAATCTAGATGCCCAAATGGTGGCGGGAGAGGGAGCCTCAGGATCGTTTTCCTCGATACTAAAGGGTTCTCCAGTCCTAGGATGAGGAATCGATTGCCCTTCTTTGGAAGTGGTCGCGCAACCGGTTAGCAGGAAGGCTACAGCATAGAGTCCCCACCACTTTCCAACCTCTTTTTTCATGATTCCAATCCTCTCATTTCGACCTCAGTAACCGCCCTTAGACCACCCGATATATAGGCAACCAGCTGTTCGCAAAGACCATCCACGTCATTCAGGTCTATCCTGCCAGCAGAAACCACCTCCAATCGAGCGTGCTGCATCATCGAACCCAATATTGTGCACGACAGCAGGTGCATTCCGTAAGCGAGTTTCTCGAATCCGGGATTGCGAAGCGAGTCCGATATCGCAGCCGTGTATTTGGCAACAATTTCCTTTAATAGCTCGTGATGGAAATCCTTCATGAACGTCTGTCCTTCAGATAATCCCCGACCAATCACTCGCAAAAACCGAAAATCATTACCATCATCAGTCATCAATTCGGTTAAAATAGGTCGCACAAGAAAATCTATTATCCGCTCTAGGGGGAGGGGAAAGTTGTCGTTCTCCTCCAATGCCTTCTCGAGCATGTCTATTCGCTTACGGTTGAGCGGTTCTATGCGATTGCGAATCATCTCCTTATAAAGCGATTCCTTGTTTCCAAAGTGGTAGTTAATAGCTGCCACATTGACGTCCGCGTGCGCTGTAATCTCTCGTATAGAGGCCCCCCCATAGCCATTCTCAGCGAATTCAACCTCAGCCGCTTCGATTATCTTCCGCTTCGTCTCATTCATCCCACTTTATTGAACGAGCGTTTAAAACGTTCGTTTAAATAACTGCAAGTCGTTTTAAAGAGTCACATCGGAAAATTTTTTTCCGAATAGGTATCATTTCTGGTTGTTGCGAAATAGGCACGCTATCGACACTTCCCTCTCCACGATGCTGAAATACTGCGGTTTTCTTTGTCCGGTTATGGGATTTTCCTTTTGTTTTCGAATTCTTCGAGAAACCGACCGTCTGGACTCGGAACCGGCGGCATCCCCTTCACTATGGAGGAGAAACTGATCCTCCTTAAGTCGGATTCGCTGCAGTCGACATAACACGAATCCTCAAGACAAAAAAGACCAGCTCCAGCGGGCTGAACATGAAAAGCCAATTCCGCGTTGGACATGTTCCAGCTTCATTCCACAAGAATCGGAAGCAACGTATTGAAGAGGTACTTCGCGATTAACCGATGGCCATCCTCGTTCGGGTGAATGCCGTCGCTAAGGTTGTACTCTCGCTCGCCGCCAACGCCTTCCAGTAAAAAAGGTATGAGGTCCGCGTTCAGCGTTTCCGCGACTTCTGGATACAATTTTCTGAAGGCTTGCGTATAGCGTTCACCCAAATTTGGCGGTATTTGCATACCTGCTATGACGACTCGTATCTCCGGATACTTCGCTCGCGCCTTCTTGGCAGTTTCGACTAGGTTTGCTCGCGTGTTCTCGAGATCGATCCCGCGAAGACCATCATTGCCACCCAGGGCGAGCACAAAAACATCGACGGGCTGGCGAAGCGCCCAATTTATGCGCCGAAGACCTCCGGCGGTGGTTTCACCGCTCACTCCAGAGGGAATGACCTTCCATGGAAGCCCATTATCATCTAAGAGAACTTGTAGCGCCATCGGATAAGACGCTTCGTAGTCCACACCATATCCAGCCGTTAGGCTGTCCCCGAAAAACATAATCGTCTTTCCAGAATCCTTCTCGCCTTCGGAAAAAGCGAATGGAGCGATGAGAACAAATAGAATCAAAAGCGGCCTTGGCCTTGGCATACCCTAAAGAACACCGGTTTCCCCCTCTGGTTTCAAGCACTGATGAAAAACGCTGAAACCTTCGCTCCGGAGGAACCTTTTTCTGCTCTGGAATCGTCCAACGGCAATGCGAACTTGCCAGAGGGCCCATTTTAAATGAAACGAGTCTTTGATAGATGATGAACGACGAAACGGTCCTAAGTTTGGACAAGATAAGCAAAACGTTCAGCAGCGGCAGTCGATCTCTGGAGGTTCTTAAGCAGAGCAGCTTCAATGCCCGAGCTGGGGAATCAATAGCCGTGGTGGGTCCTTCCGGAAGCGGCAAAACAACACTGCTAGGAATTTGTGCCGGCC
>DKNL01000090.1 GCA_002474325.1 Opitutales bacterium UBA7389 | reverse complement strand
GTAAAATAGCAAAAAATTGGTTTGAATAAAAAGAGTTTGGGTTGTCTCCTCAGCGTTTGCGAGGGGGTTTGGCCGATTTTATCCAATTATCAAACTGACCAGAAACTACCCCTTGGCCTAAAAAATCGATATACTCTAATATGAGCTTACATAAACTATTCAAAACCATGCTGCCGTCGTGCGGCATTATCGTTTGCCTTAGCCTCCACGGGCAGAATGGGGCGAATTCACAAGATGAACTCTTCGAATTATCGCCGTTCACCGTTGATGCCTCGGGAGATGTTGGGTATAAATCAACGTCTTCGCTAGCAGGCACTCGCCTCAATACCAATCTCAGGGACATAGCGGCTTCGATTACGGTCCTAAACGAGGAGTTCCTGGAGGACAACAATGCCAACACTATCGGTGAGGCTTTAATGTTCGCTCCGAATGCTGAGATATCGGGTCCGAATGGAAACTTTTCGGGTTATCAATCGACCGCTGGGTCACCGATCCCAGAGACGGAAACAGATAGACCTCAAGGTGGGAATTCTCGCATCCGTGGTTTGTCGGCGGCGGATTTGACGAGAAATTATTTCGTAACCGAAGTTCCGTTTGACACCTTTAACACGGATCGCCTGGAGGTCCAGAGGGGTGCCAATTCTGCTTTGTTTGGGATAGGAAGCCCCGGCGGAATCGTTAATACTTCAACTATAAAAGCAAATTTGTACGACAACTTTGGGCGCTTGCGACTCGAGACGGACGAGCATGGCACTATGAGAAGCTCATTTCGTTATAACAAAGTGTTGCTCGAAGATAAGTTGGCGATACGCATAGCTACTTTGTATGAAGACAGAGAGTATGAGCAACGGCAGGCATTTTTGGAGGATGAGCGGTTTTATGGCTCTGTTGTTTGGAAATTAACGGACAACATAAGGATTAGTGGAAGCATAGAATCGGGCGAGCGTCACGGAGCAAACCCGGATATGACGCCCATAAACGACGGTATCACACCGTGGATCGAAATGGGTAAACCGATCACAAAGGGAGGTGCGGATGCAGCGAACCAATTTAGAGGATCGGGCGACTTCTCGGCAGGCGTACCAAACAGTCGATTTTGGACTGTAGCGTCCCCCGGCTCGAGCAGTGGATTCGTCAGCTTTTTCAATGCGGATCAGGCTCAGCCAATTTATGGTGGAAATGTCTTTGTGAGAAAAAACCGGGGGGCCCCAGGAGGAACATCTGGTGAGATGATGATGGTACAGCCGCGAGGTCGTGCTGATACAATCCGAAGGGGTGGCACTTATCCCAATGGCGACCCCGTGGCAGCGGGTACGAAAAACTTCTTCGTAGGGGGCTTTCTTTCCTCGCAGATACTTGATACGGATATTTTTGATTATCGTAAAGAGTTGTATACCGGAGGAGCTCACTCGCAAAATTCGGATTGGCAAGTGTACCAAGGGTCCATCGAGGGATCATGGTTTGATAACCGCTTAGGGTTCGAGTTCTCGACTTACGAGCAGAAGCATTTCTCGAAATCGTCGAATCCGCTTCAAGGTAAAGTCCAGAGATCATTGTTTATTGACCCGAACATGTATCTCTTGGATACGGCCAATGGTCAATCTGATGGCGCTCTCGTGCCAAACCCTCATTTTGGGAAGCCAGCGATGGGCGGTTTTTGGCAGGGCAACAATTTGAACAACGATCGTAAATCTAATCGCTTAACGGGTTATGGTGAAATCCGTTTCGATGACTTCATGAATGAAGGTGTAGTATCGAAGGCTCTGGGACGACTCAAGCTTACGGGGTTGATGCAGGGACGAGTGCTTAGAGATTCCGCGTCATATGGCCGGTATAAGATAGACCCGACTCCAGTCGTAGCTGCGCTTCAGGGTAGTACGAATTTGAGTTGGGCCTCCATTAGGACAGGTAGCCAGTTCGAAATGCCCCACAATTCCAACATCAACTATCTGAATATCAATTCACTCAGTGATTTGAAGGGTGCCAATATTGGGGGACTTACATATGGTCAGCAGCGTGATAGACCAGTGGTTGATGGTAGTTGGAGAAGTTGGAGCCAGTCAGCGGATGGTTTCGTAGGTTTCAACGCTACTACCTTCAACATGGATGACAACAACAACATCCCGGCTTCCTTTTATGCCGGTAAGGGGCTGGAGAAGCTCGATTCAGTTGCGTTTGTCGGCCAGCACTATCTCTGGAACAACTCAATCGTGCTGACGGGAACATGGAGAAATGATCGCCTCCGCACTAAAAATATTAGTGCTCCAGGTGGAACGGGCATCACTAGAGAAGGTGATAAACTAGATGATCCAACTTTTGTGGCTGGACCTCAGGATCCGACGGTGATTGCAGACGAGGACACGACGTCATGGAGCACTACTGTTCATTTGCAAGATCTGCTGGGTGATATTATTACCGGCATGCCGAACATATCGTTGTACCATATGGATTCAGACAACTTCCAGCCGAAAGGAGGGCGCGTTAGTGTTTTCAACGAGCCGATCGATTCGATAGTAGGATCAACGAAAGAAAAAGGCATTATCTATACGACGGACAGTGGCGTGTTCTCATTACGCTTCAACAAGTTCGAGACAGGGATTTTGAATAATTCCTTTGATGCTGGAGGGGTATCAGCCAGTGAGGCAATTCTTCTTGGTCTGGCTCGAGAGCTAGACAATGCAGCGAATGTGGCCCAAGGATTCACAGCCGCGGATGCTCAGGCTGTCCTGCCCCCGCAGGGAGTAATCGACGTCAATGGATTCGTACCAGATTGGGTTAATGCAGAGGCTACGACAAGCAGAGACAGTGGAGATACTGGAACGCAGGATTTTACGGCAGAAGGCTACGAGCTCGAGTTGACCTACAATCCAAGTGAGAGATGGACCACCATGGTGGGAATAGCGGAACAGGAGACTGTACTATCCAATATTTACCCACGACTCCAGTCTTACGTGCATGAACACGTTCTTCCAAATTGGGTTAACAGCTCATTCGCCAAGAACTACTACATAGATGATCTAGGGACTGAGACGCTCGCTGAAAAGGCGACCAGTACAATCATCACTCCTGTTCAAGCTGCACTAACTCAAGAGGGGATCCCCTCAATTGAGCAGAGACAACTGCGTATCAATCTCAATACCAGCTATAATTTTGGAACAGAGAGTGACTTAATACCTGCATTCATGGGTAATTTCACCGTAGGTGGTGGGTATCGTTGGCAGGACAAAGTTGGAATTGGTTTTGGGCTATCTGAAAACGCACTTGGTAATATGGCGTATGATCCAAAGAAGCCAAATTATGGTGGTAAGCAGGATTTCGTGGATTTATTTTTCCGCTCGGAATACATGCTGAATAAGGATCGCAGTTTGTCGATTCAGCTGAATGTCAAGGATCTGCTCGACAACGATGATCTCGTTCCTATCTACGCTAATCCGGACGGTACAAAACTTTACCGCTTCATGAGAGGGCGTTTGATAACCGTCTCGGCTACGTTCGGTTTCTAGTCTTCGATAATCGACTAGAGAGTCAGATTAGCGTTATTCGCAATTTGCATCGGCTTCCTTTTTAAAGGAAGCCGATTTTATTTGGTGAATCCAAGAGCGCTTGGCCCTTGGTATGTCTAGTCTCACCTCTAGTTTAAAACGTTTTTAGGAGCTTATTTAGAACGCTACAAATTTTCAGCGAGAACTAAAACCGAGGGGTAAGCTCGCTTCTGGCAAACGTATTGATTTTTTATGACTGCTTAGTAGAGTCTACCTTTCCAATTTTAGATTTTTACACGATCTAAATGGGTGGTTCGATCTATCAGCCTTAGCAGTTGATTCCAGGCACTCGCCAAATGTAATCGGGATCGACATGCGGGGTGTCGTTTTCACGGCCCTCCATCAGGGCGATCTTTTTGCGGATTAGATCAGCTATGTTGTCACCGTAGATGAATGTCGTTTCTCCAACCTCGGATTGAACCATCCATTCAGTTTTGGCACTTTCCACATGAGCGAGAAGCAGCTGGGCATTTGCTTTCTCGTCGAGCACGGTCTCTCGCACCAATTTCTGGCACCGTTTTTTCTCCTCAGGTTTATCGGACTCTATGTATCCATGAACGCCTTCGATCCAAGCTGCGATATTTCGCTGGGAGCGGAGCCAGGACTGACTGCCTTTGAGCCGCTCTAAGTGATGTATCCAAACATCGCTACTGCTTGAATTCGATTCCGCTGAATTCAGTCCAGCTTCTGCCAATTCGATTGCCTTGGCTATGGATAGCAGCGATTCGTTGGTCATTGCATGGCGGCATTTTCCTGCGTATTCGGGCGTGCAAAATTCGAAATTGATCTCCCGTCGAAAATCGGTGCGAATGCGATTGTTGACGTGCCCAAGGTGAAAATCCTCGTAGTAGGCCCGATCCTCTTCGCTCAGTGCTTCGAAATTGGGGACAAACGGTCGAACCAAAATGCGATACCAAGTACACCAAATGGCCAATACGTTGACCGGAGCAGGAAAACTGCGATAAGCATCATCTGCCTGGAGCCAGAGATCTACGAGCTGATCCGCCCCTTCTTCGCCCACCCATTTGAAGGCTTTGCGTCGGAGCAGCTCCTTGAATGGCAAGAAAGGCTCATTCTGGAAGGCTTGGATGATCTCCTGTTTAATATTGTATGGAGCGAGCGTGGCAGGGGTCGAGCCGCAGAGCCCGGCGATATGCGAGGCTTCTTGGGCATGCAAGTCTCGCAGCTTTTCCCAAAGCATTTTTGGGTACATAGGGGCCTTGATAGGCTCCATGTTCCAGAAAGATCCGGGGCTGAAATAGAGATGAGCATTGGAGCCTTTCGACTCGAGCAGCTCCTTGCCTGACTTTTCTCTCGCGTCGAACTGGTTGAATAGCCCAGAAAAGGTAAACTCCTTGGCCCAATCGTATTTCGGGTGCCTGTAGTCCGCATCGAAGCCCTTGCTAACAAGGGTGTTAGTTTCGAGTTCGATTCCCTCCTCAACCTGATCCCAGAGATGGTCCTGCTCCGCATAAAACATCTCGCTTCGGAGCATGCAGCTGAAGTGCGGATTGACGCTGCGACCAGCATCGCGAATCGTCTTCATAAAGCGGATGATGTTTGTCGCTGCTGCTTGCGCAATCTCATCATCGCTTTTAAATTCACGAATGACGTAGCCGCCGCCGTTGCGTCCCACGTAGAGTGAGCTCGTGTATTCGAAACCGGCTCCGCTATCGTTCGACCAGATAGACATGTAGTCTATATTGGGAGCGGCTTTAACAATTTTGGTGAGCATCTCGGTATAGTGTTCGAGAACGACTGGGTGGGCAGTTGTGAGGTTGTACCGAGGCCTAAAGCTTCTAAGCGGATGATCGACTCTCGCTCCGCGTAGCATTGGATAACGCTGAAGCAGCTCGTCTGGAACGGAACGCGGTTCGAAAGAAAGAATGCCCGCTCGTAGGCCATACTTTTCCGCGAGCTGAGCGGAATGGACCAGCTTCCGTAAATTGGCCTGCAGGTAGTCGAAGGGATAGATACCCTTATTCAGCTTACTGTAGACGAACTGGTCCAAGGCTGGGCAGTAGGTGTAGAATAGATACAGCAATTCGTCGGGAGCTGCTTTTTCATATGGGAAGTTGGCCGCATAGCCGTTCACTTCTATGTGCGTGTAGCCTTGGCGGGCCATTTCGCGTATATGATCTTCAGGGTCGAATCCTTTAGCCGTCCGAGCATGGTTATTAAGTAGGGAATCGTAAGCTGGACGAAGCATCTTGAAGGCCGGCGTTATCAACTTTCCTTCGGAGAACTCGGATAGTTCGCGATCCGGCCATTCCTCGATTACTTGGCAGGCCAATCTGTAGAGAAACCAAGTATGGGAAACGAAAAGTTGAAGCGACTGATCGGATACAGATTTTATGAACATCCACTCCTTGACGTCATTATTAGGAATGCCTCGCTCAGCTGCTTCGGCCGTTGAAAGCGTTCCCAGAGAAAGTATATTCCTTCTGGCTTCGCAGTTACTAGAAGCGATATTGGCGGCGCGGGACGAACCGGAAATGATGTATTCAGCAGCCGTTTGCTCGACGGGCACATCATCATGGAGAACGTGAATGGCTTCGAGCGAGTTTAGGAATTGGAAGACTGTCATAGCCAAGAATTGAAAGCCGAATCCTGATACAATCGAAGAGGCCTGGAGACCTTATGCGTTTTGTTCCAGTTCTTCGGCTGCCTTTATAAGGATCTTCAGGCGGCGAAGATCTTCGTGCGTGGATTCCAGCAAAGGGAAAACATGCGTCTCCAATGTGATATGCAGGGAAGGGCACTCTTTTGCGAGGGCCCTGATCTGTCCGAGCCAATTGACGCCCCCGTCTCCGATCAACAGATTCTCCCACTTGTCAGGGGGCACTGGTATCGTGTCTTTGACATGCACGTTTAAAAGGAAGGGA
>DKNL01000250.1 GCA_002474325.1 Opitutales bacterium UBA7389 | reverse complement strand
TGAACACGGATCCACGCGAAGCACCTTGCAGATGATTGGCCAGAAAATAGACGGCATCCTCCTGCTGATGATAAGAAATATCTCCGGGGATACTGGAAATTTTCATGACGTCTACTCCGGATGGGCTTTGGCCACTGAATATTTGCAGCATTCCTGAGACGCTGATTCGGTAAATAACCGGTTGAGCCTTGACGCGGTTCCTGAATAGATTTCCTCCGATCCCAGTGTCTGCGACATAGAGATTTCCGCTCCGGTCGAAACTAATGCTGTTTGGTGAAATCAGCGGATATTCGCCATTGAACCTCAAATCAGCTTCCGGGCTGAAGTCCGCTTTGGCCAACATCTTTCCCGTCAAGGGATCGAAAAGAGTGAACCCAATCAAATCATTGGAAGCATTCTTCTCCATTCTGCCATCCTCTGACTCGATTAGCGGCGTTCCCGAAACGAGAATCAATGTATCCTTAGGAGCCACCCCATCCAGTTCGATGGGCAAAAAGTCGACATCCGATGGGGCCGTCAGTCCGAAAACGAATCGCTTGCTGGCGACCTTAAATTGCAGATCCGAGCTTACCGACATTTTGGCAATAGACCCGGCTCCTCTTCGGGCGCCCACTTCGCCTCGAGAACGATTTACTACGAACAGGGCCTTTCCGTCAGGGGCGAACACAGTAGCGACCGGCCGATCGAATCCCGATAAATCTTCCAGAACTTCAGGCCGCGCCAGACCCGAGGAGACGAAACTGATCGAAAATACGACAATTAGGGATATACGGAGGCAATAAGACTTCATACGTGCAGGTAATCGTTTGGGAACCTAGGCAAGCTATCGGCGACTGTCAAAGCAAGCGTATAGCCTGTCTTTTTCCAACGACTAGATATCGTCGACCCCCACGGGTCCAGACTCTAGTCCATTCAATTGGAGCAGTGCAAGTATTCTGACAGTTCATCTGCCGGCGACGTCGACAGGCAAAACGCCTCCGCTTCTGTTCGAAATAGGCTATTCACATTCGATTAGGGACCCAAATCTTGACCGAGTATCATTTTGTACAGCGAATCCAAGGCTTCTCCATCGGCATTTCTGAAATTCACAAGCCGAACATGCTGATTCGGTCTAACTCGGTCGATTTCGATTCCCCATAGCGGATCGATTGAATTGGGCAGGAGAGAATAGCGAGCATCGCCAATTACATTATCCTGGTCTGGATGCCAGGACAAGTAGCCATCAGAAAAGTGATTAAATCGATCAATGTCTCGACTGAGCCTAGAGCCTGGTTCAATCCCTACCTTCAGTGCGGGCAAATCTACTCCCTTAGCTATCGCCCCAGGATAAACTTTTGGCTCGAAATTGAATACGCCAACGCGAATGGCATTTACATAAATATCGCCATCCAACGCATAGAGGCCCCTCCAAACGAGCAAATTCCCAAATGACGGTTTCGCGGCGAATCGACTAGCGTCTCCATGATCTCTCGATAGAGCTAGTTCCTCAAGCGCCGCGACCGCTCGCTTGTTTTGAACCAGACCAAAAAGAAGGTAAAGCGACGCAAAGGCAAATGCGAGCCTCGAGAACAACCGCTTTTTTTTAAGAAACGCCGCCAGCAGCAAAACTAGAATTCCACCCGTGAACACCGGATCAATTATGGAAATAATATTCCAAGCGATACGGACCTCTGAAAACGGCCACAACAATCGCGTGCCATAGCTCGTGCAAGCATCTAGCAATCCCGCCGTCGCGTAGCCAAGAAATGAATATCGATATAGTTCGGCGAATGCTATCCGCTCCCGGGAGATTAGCCAGAGAACAAAAGAGCACACGAGCCCGCCGATTGGAATAAAGGCCAACGCGTGGCTAAAATGCCGGTGATATTCGATATTTAGCAAGGAATCCGACTCAGATCGGATAAAGATATCCGCGTCGGCAAGCATTCCTCCAGCCCAGCCAATGCCGATCGCCAATCGCGATTTGGATCCTTTACTCAGGGCGGCAGCCGCAACCGCCCCCATGGCTCCCTGGCTAATCGGATCCATCCACATGCCCTCCAATAAAATAGTCTTCCCTTTTCGCCATCAGTTTCCCGCAGATGGACGCAGATGAATTCAGACTTTTCAAGAGACGAATTGCACCTATCATCAATCTCCATCGGCTGGGATTCCCGCACCGCTAAGAACGGAAAATAGAATTGGCAACCTATTCCGATACGGGCAACTCGTAGCAGGCCGCTTCTAAATGATTTCTCACTAGGAGGTAAGGCCCAGCTATCGCCGGCGGATTCCAAGTCTTTCCCTCCAAAGCGTCAAACGAGCCCAATATCTTGGCGTCATCGGGATTCGGATCCAAGAGTATCACTTCCCCATTTTCCGCCATCAACAACAACCAGCTATCGCCGAGTATTACTTGGCCATGACCATAACGCCCCTTTTTCCAAGTCCTTCGTCCGGTTTCGGCATCGATGCAAGTCAAGACGCCATCGTCTAAGCCATAGATGTATCCATCTCTGAATACGAAATTATTGAACTTGGCTTTCAGATGGAGACTTCTCCACTTTTGTTCAGCTTGAAAAACGGCCTCTGATTTTGAAACCTGAAAAAGGTCCGCCCCTGCTCCGTATCCGCTCGAAACTACGAATTGATTGCCGAACGTCCTGACAGGAATCGATACACGAGGCGTGCCCGTTGACCGAGTCCAGGGATATTCCCAGCGAGTGCTCCCGTCTTTCACGCTATGGGCTGCAACACCCAGAGCGTTGAATATCAATACTTGTTTCTCTCCCTCAATTTCGTGAATCACGGGCGAGCTCCAATGAGCACGGTCGTTTCCGGCAGTCCAAACCACCGACCCTGCAAACTTATCGTAGGCCACCAGTGAACTCCC
>DKNL01000194.1:8719-15013 GCA_002474325.1 Opitutales bacterium UBA7389 | reverse complement strand
GATTCTAATGCCTAGATATTTCGGGTTAGAAGCACTTATCATAAAGGTTCGGTGGTTTCAGTTTCATGGGCTCTATATTCAAGACCCATGAGTTTTAGGATAAAACAGGTAGCACTTAATCACCTAGGAAGTGGATTCACAACGTTCCTTGCCTGTAAACCACTATGATTGGTACAATGGGTTCTCGGCTATCGTATTAGATTGTCTAATGGGGGTGCATTTGTCGTAGCGTTATAGCAGTTAAGAATACCGCCGAACTATTCGTGCTCTCGCTGCTCTTGGGACGACGTGAATACTCATCTCTCCGACGTTCGCTGACAAATTTTCTTCAGATCATTATTATCGGTGAAAGGCTTGCAAATTCCCGCGATTCAGTGATTACGGAGCCGCAATGGTTCGAGACTTCGATTTTGGACAAATTTTAGACGGCGAAAAGGGCGCGTTAAAGAACGCGTTGAACCATTTCCAAGCAATACCGATCGACGAGGACTGGAGCGACCAGGATCCATTGCCGGAAGCGGATTCGCCGATGACCATAGCCGAGCCTGTCACTGTTAGTGCTCCGGGGACATTCGCCAAGAATCGCATAAGCACGGTCAGACTGGAGCCTTGCGAACGGGAAGGGTGGTGGTTCGATCGAACTGATCTGCCAGACTCTCAACCCATTAAGGTATCCGCGCGCAACGTATGGACGACGGGAAAAGTCGTCAGCAACATCGTACTTAGGTCTGGCTCGTCTCACAATTACGCCCGTCTGGTCGAGCACATCATCGCCCTAAAGGCTGGGATGGATGTCGACAATTTACTGATACGAATGAAATCTGGTGATCCCCCTTTGTTCGAATCGGGAAGTGAAGATCTCGTGGAGGCCTTACGAAATGCCGGCCGGAGCAAATGCCCAGGAAAAGTCTGCTACTTTACAGTCAGGCAACCGGTCACGATTGCGACGTCCCACGGTGGATTCACCACTATCTTGCCCGCCAATCAGGGAGACCGGTCCCTACGTATAGATTGCGCTCGCGATTTCACCAATGCGATCGGGCAACAGAGAATTCGCTTTGTTTTGAACAATAAGTCCTTTGATCATGGTACTAAAGCCAGGACAAATGCTACCTGGAGACAAATGATGTTCATTCGTATATTCGGAAAGCTGTTCGCGGATGTACGAAATATTGGATACAACAAAAAAAATGTTTTGATCGCGGCCAGAAATCGTTATGTCAATGAGCCGACCCATGTCGTCAAAGGCAAATCTCTGGAAGCCGCTTGGCATCGAGCGATTCTCGATCTGGTTGCTGCCCTGGCTTTAATCGAAGAAGGCCGATTAGTCGGAGATATCATCGACTATAAAGGCAATCATTTCGCCGATGTGGAACTCGTTAAGCTTCTCTACGTCAACGACCTGTTGGTAGAGGCGTGATTCTGCAGCGGATTACCCATCGGACAATCTTGCCGAGCGACTCTCAGCCAAATTCGCTGAAGGATAGTCTAGGCCCATTCTCCCGGAAGGACACCTACTTGCCTCGGGGAGGCAAGAAGCGATCTCGCACAGGCGGGAGAGCGTTGTTTATTAATAAGGAGGGAAGGGGATTTTTACGTCGCTCTCTGCGTTCGCTAGTACCTTTTCCCGCGACTTGCCGGATCGGGTAAAAGGTATCAGCAATGTGGATAAAAGTTTCGACATCGAAAGCTCTGCGATATTCTAGCTCTAGGGACTAAGTGGTTGCTCTTAAGCAATTTCATTGGGTACTCCTTTCCTTTAAAAATTGGACCCTTTGGCACGGGAATTCTCCTTTAACATTGTCATGCGATAAGCGATGAGTTTCATGACAGCATGTTTCTTCGATTTCCTGTCGCATTCATTTCTATTAGTGCTTACATCGTCGCCATCGATTTTGCCGTGGGTGGGGATCCATGGAGCCTGCAAAGGGATATCCCCTTCGCTCAAGTAAACGGGCGACCCATTCAGCTTGATGTTTACTCGCCTCTGGAAAAGTCTCTAGATGGAGTTATTGTTTGGATACATGGTGGAGCTTGGCAACGAGGATCCAAAGAGAATCCGCCAATTTTGGCCCTCGTTGAGAAAGGCTGGCCGGTTGTCAGCATTGATTATCGCCTTAGCGGAGAAGCACGCTTTCCAGCTCAAATACATGACATTAAAGCGGCTATAAGATTCCTTCGAGCCAAGGCTCAGGAATTCGGGTTTAGGGCGAAGCGGGTATTCATCTTTGGGGCTTCGGCAGGAGGGCACCTGGCAGCCTTGGCAGGTGTTACCAACGGAGTTGAAAATCTGGAGGGATTCGCGACGGACAATTGCGAACAATCGTCTGACATCCAAGGAATCGTTAGCCTCTATGGCGCCAGCAATCTGACAACTATTCTGAATCAATCAACACCGCACGGCCTAAGTGTTCGCATTCCTGCACTGGAACTCTTTATAGGCGGTCGGCCAGAAAATGTGCCCTCAGTCGCCCAGCAAGCGAGTCCCGTTTTTCACGTGGATAAAAACGTTCCGCCCTTGCTTATCATTCATGGAGACCAGGATCCTCAGATGCCCATAAATCAATCTATCGAATTGTTGGGAAAATATGAGGAGTTCGGATTAGATGTTTCTTTTGTGCCCTTGCATGGAGCTAAGCACGGTGGGAAAGAATTTTATGACGACAAACACATTGAAATGATGCATAAATTTTTGATGGGAATTCAGTGAGCATAAGGATCCCAATCATTATGTTGACCCGGAGGATCACCTTCGACATGCAATCCTCTAAATTCCAAACAGCGGCCACAATAATAGACCATACTCCCAGCACGTTTCCGTATTTTATACTTTCACATGCAGGATGCCTGTGCTACCTTTCAGATATCCCTTCAGCTTTACGCTAAATATAAACCTGCTCCTACAAAAATCCCATCCTAAGTGCGAGCGGTGACAATAACTCTCTCATAACAAGGATCCAAAATCCAGTGATGTTTCCTCGTCCCATCTTTCTTCTTTTCCTCCTTCGTCTCCCTTTTTTCATCTCCTTAATAGCAGCCGAAAAGCCGAACGTCATCATTTTCCTGGCCGATGATCTTGGCTACGGAGATGTCGGCTTTCACGGTAGCGACATTCAAACCCCGAACATCGATCGTTTGGCTAGAGAAGGCTCTCAGTTGGAAGCCTTTTACTCATGCCCCGTCTGCACGCCCACTCGGGCAGGCCTCATGACGGGCCGGTATCCCATCCGCTACGGATTGATGCGTGCTGTCATTCCGCCCCAGCGAGATTATGGTCTGGATTTGGATGAGGAAACCATGGCCGATGTTTTCGCAAAGGCCGGCTACAAGCATCGCGGGATATTTGGCAAATGGCATCTAGGGCATCGGCAACAAAAGTGGAGTCCGACCAAGCGAGGATTCACCGATTTTATCGGCCACTATAATGGAGCCATCGACTACTTCACCCACGAACGCAATGGCGAGCGAGATTGGCATCTAAATGACAAGCCCTTTCGGTCAGAAGGGTATTCAACGGACCTGATTGGCGAGTCCGCAGTGGCTTTCATCAATGGTGTTCCCAAAAGCGAACCGTACTTTCTCTATATCCCCTTCAACGCTCCTCACTCGCCTTTGCAAGCGAAGGAAAGCGACCTGGCTAAATATCCGCACCGGGCAAATAGGTCGCGTACCCACGCAGCCATGGTTGATTCATTGGATCAAGCCATGGGCAAGATCCTGGAAGCAGCGGAACAGCGAGGTGATTTGGACGACACTTTCGTCCTTTTCTTTAGCGATAATGGAGGAGTGAATAATATCTCCAGTAACGGAGAACTCAAAGGAGGGAAAACTTCCGTCTACCAAGGTGGTATTCGTGTAGCTGCTGCTGCCATGTGGAAGAACGGTGGAATTGTAGGCGGTAAACGAATACGGGAAAGAATGGGCTACATCGACATCTTGCCCACAATCCGTAACATGATCGGTATCACAATTCCTCCAAAAAAGCCGCTCGACGGAATCGACGTTCTCGATGCCATGCGAGGTAAAGCTAAGCTAAAGGACCGCTTGTGGTTTAGCTATATCGATCAAGCCCCAGACCAAATCGAGCGGCTAGCCGTGAACACTGATTTCTGGAAACTAATAATCCATCGCTCGGCTGCCGATGCTAAGGATAGAATCGAGCCGACGCTCGAACTTTACGAGATTGGCAACGACCCTTACGAGAAGCTGGATATCGCCAAGTGGAATCCGGAAAGCGTTAAAAAGCGGGCGGGGAGAATCGCCCGGGCTAAAAAGGACCTTACCGCCGCCATCGAGGAATTCCTTTCCCTTAGAATCGACGATCAAATCATCCGCTTTCGCGTCGGAGCGGGGACCACTCCAAATATACCGGATTGGTCGCCAACAAGGTGAGAACGCCCAGAGAAAGCTCCAGGTTCTTAAAGTAAGTAGTTTAGGCAACCTACCTGTGTCTGCTGAAGCTGCAGAAAAGAGTTGCAAGCCTGGTCTTCTATTGTGGTACCTATATGGAGTTCGGACGATTGTGCGTAAAGCGAGTCGTTTCGGGATATTTAGCTCAAAGTGGATAAAATTTCTGATTCCAATATTTTCTCGTCCCAATGTTGCGTTCTGGAGATATTTCTAAATATAATTTTGTAAGTTAGCGTAAATCGATACGGGGTGCGGCTGCTTGTCCCGACGCAGCCGCATTAAAATTAAGCTAATCGGCTAACGAAGGATAGTCAGCCCTACCAGCCTTAAACAAGATTGTGTTCAAGAAAGAAAGCGTCAGCAATGAACCAAACTATTATCAAACTAACTTTATTCTCAATCGCCGCTTTGCTCGCTGGATGGTGGGCTGCCGGGCAAGAAGAAAGACCGAATATCGTGCTCCTCCTTACCGACGATCAGAGTTTCTACACGATGGGATGCTACGGCACGCCGGACGTGCAAACTCCGCACCTCGATCGGCTGGCGGCTGACGGACTAGTATTCGACCATCACTACGATACCACTGCCATATGCATGGCAAGTCGGGCCAATGTGATGACGGGAAAGTATGAATACAAAAACGGGACCAATTTCGAGCACGGCGATATGATGCAATCGCATTGGGGACAGTCTTATCCGATTCTGCTAAGGGAAGCTGGATATGTCACGGCATTCGCAGGCAAGTTCGGTTTTCTAGTTGCGGATGATCCTGGTTCGAAAGGGCAACTTCCCGAAGAGGATTTCGACTGGTGGGGCGGGGGACCCGGTCAAACCCATTACGAGACCGCCAAAAACAGGTCCATGGTTCGTTATGCAGAGGAGTATCCGCATTCTACTCTGTCTTACGGGGCTTTCAGTCGGGATTTCATAAAAGAAGCATCTGCAGGTCATAAGTCGTTCTGCTTATCGATTAGCTTCAAGGCCGCTCATCGTCCAACTACTCCGGATCCTCGCTTTGATGATGTCTATAAAGGCAAAACGTTCACCAAGCCAGGAAACTACGGTCGTGTATTTAGCGAGCATTTTTCCAAGCAAAGCAAGCAGGGGCGTCAATGGGAACGCTTCCATAGCTGGAACTACAGCGACACATACGACGAAGTGATGGCTATCTATCACCAACAAATCTATGGTATCGATGTCGCCGTGGGAATGATACGCGAGGCACTGGAAGCCAATGGAGTCAAAGACAATACAGTTGTGATTTTCACTTCAGACAACGGCTTCTTTTGTGGATCTCATGGATACGGGTCCAAGGTGTTGCCGTACGAGGAAGCTTCCCGAGTCCCTCTCATCATGTATGATCCGCGTCATGAAAATAGCGGCAAAGGATACCGGACCAAATCGCTGACTGGGAATATTGATCTTGCTCCCACTATGCTCGAGTTGGCCGGTTTGCCGATTCCAGCAGATGTTGACGGTAAAAGTCTGCTTCCAATTTATGATGACCCCCAAGCCTCCACACACGATTCCATCCAGTTGATCAATGCCTGGGGTCCGATCGAGGCTCAGAGTCTAGGGGTGGTCACCAAAGATTGGAAATATATCTACTGGCCTTATGGAGGAAGGGGATTCAAGCCCGCGGAAGAGCTTTTCCACGTTAGCCAAGATCGTTTGGAATTAGTAAACCGAGCCGTGACCAATCAAAGCCCGGAAGTCCTGAGTCAAATGCGTCGCATCTACGATAGGGCGGTAGAATCCTGGAAGGCCGATGCTGTGCCCTACAATAACTATTCTGAATACGGGGACTACTACGACCGGAAACTCAACTGGCCCTACAAAACGGATCGGCTACCGAGGTAGGGATTTATTCAGTTCGTGTTGAAT
>DKNL01000194.1:0-8338 GCA_002474325.1 Opitutales bacterium UBA7389 | reverse complement strand
GAGCTGTATGCTGTAGTCGCGAACGACCGACGCGTCTACAATTTCAAATACCCCACTACATACGGTGGGGATCTTTATTCCTAGATTGAAATAAAGTCGGCGTCCCCAGCGAAATCCTTGATTTTTAATATCATATTCCAGAAAAGGGGAAGGAATGTTGCCGATAAAATGTCTAGCGTTTCATCGATGATGGGAACAACTTATTGATTTGCGTTTACCATGAAATTTGTGTTTATTCGTCTGCTTCGCTCGTTAGTGGTTAACTATTGGATATGGATAAAATTAAGCCAAGGCACGCTTACATTGACCGTCGGTCCTTCTTGCGAGGAACGGGAGCCGTAATCGCATTGCCCTTTCTGGAGTCGCTCAATATAGCTCGCCCGCTATTAGCTTCCAGTCAACCGGATAGGACGCCTATGCGGTTGGTTTGCATTGGCCTAAATTACGGTCTCTATCCTGGTGATTTCTTCCCTGCCGAAACGGGTAGGCACTATAAGCTTCCAAAGCTTTTGCAGCCTCTCGCCCATATTCGCGACGAATTTACGGTGTTCTCGCAGCTCGATCACCCGGGCATTAAAGGCGGGCATGAGGCGGTGCACACTTACCTGTCCGGTATCATGTCCAACAAAGCGAAAGCCATGCCGGAAGGAAATATCACCGTCGACCAAAAGGCAGCCGAGTCCGTAGGTTCGCGAACGCGCTACCGATCGATTCCCATTGGCATTGGGGGAGGGAGTATTTCGTGGACCCGAAACAGTGTCGAGATCCCACCGATCTCGAAATTACAAGACCTGTTCGATGCCCTTTTTCAAGAGACGCCCGATTCCAAAAAACGCCGATTAGCGACCTCGTACAATCTCAATAGCAGCATACTCGACGTCGTTCGCGACGATGCTGCAGCTCTTAAAAAACGTATCAGTAAATCGGACACCGAAAAACTAGATGAGTATTTCACTTCTATTCGACAGGTAGAGCAGCGTTTGGCTCAATCATCTGCTTGGCTATCCGAGCCGAAACCTAAGACCGACTACCGGTTGCCCCGTCCCATTCCCACTGATTTTTATCACGAAGTGCCGCTCTTCTATGATCTCATGCGCTTGGCCCTAGAGACGGACTCGACTCGTATCTTGTCTTGTGCCATCAATGGCTGGGGTGGCGATTCGGGACTCCCGGGGGTGACCCAGGGATACCATTTCCTTACCCATCACGGGCAAGACATCAATCGTCTTAAGCAGCTATCGATAATCGAGTCTTTTCATACCCGGCAGTTTGCGAGATTCCTGGGTGAACTGAAACGGGCTCAATCCTCGGACAGTGAATCTCTGCTCGATAAAACCATAGTTCTCTTTGGCAGCGGAATGGGAAATGCCAGCTCACATTCTAACCGAGACTTGCCGCTAGTCCTTGCCGGTGGGGGATTTCGGCACGGCGAACATATGTCATTTGCCAAATCCGGTTATGGTCAGACGCCAGCCTGCAACCTTTTCCTGTCCATGTTGCAGCGATTTGGTATGGAGATCGATCAGTTCGGCACGAGTACGGGAACCTTAGAGGGGCTGACGTAGTCGTGTTAATTCAAGAAAGGGTGAGAATCCTGATCGTCGGTTTTTTTTGGGGTATGCCATGCTTTGCCCAAATTCTGGATACAGATATCGATCCGAAAGATTTCCTGCAGGAATATTGCATCCACTGCCACGGTGAAGAAAAGCAAAAGGGGGATCGGCGATTCGATGGTCTCGACTTGGATTTTTCAGATGAAGACACGGCTTTTGCGTGGCAGGAAGTTCTAGATATGATCAATCTGGGCGATATGCCACCAGAAGAGGAAGCTCCTCCATCAAACAAGGAGACTAAGGCCATCGTCAGTTGGATTACGCGCAATCTGGAAGAGGCCTACGCCTTACACGCCGAAGAGGCGGGGACGAATCTTCGACGTCTGACCCGGTATGAATATCTCTATACGATTAGGGACCTGTGCGGCGTTAATATCGATTCTTTTGATCCAAGCAGTTCCTTCCCCCCGGACAATCGCCATGAAGGCTTTGAGAATATTGGCGATAGGCTGACACTTTCGGACTACTTGCTGGAGCGGTATTTGGAAGCAAGTTCACAAACCATAGATAAGGCGGCGGGAGCCCTCAATTTGGACAGCTACGTCGACGAGCACTTTACACCCAACGATATGTGCGATCGAGTCTTCCACTTCAGGCCGCAGATCTGGTTCGAAGTGAATGTCGATGGTAGTTACGTCGATGTAGGCCACGGCGACCGTAAGTCCGAACGGGTTTACGCGGATCGCTTCAAAGGCGTTCCTTCGGATGGTTACTACACGATTCGAGTAAAAGCGGAGGCTATCAATCGAATCAATCGCTATGATCCCGATCTTCTAGGGATCGATTCTGAGGAGCCCATCAAGATGGAAGTCCTAGTGACGGATCCCGGCGTTAACTATCCAGGGAGGAGATATAATGTTTCAGACCGTGTTGTGGCTAGCGTCCCGCTGTCGGATCATCAGACGGAGATATACGAAATCCAAGCCTGGATGGACAAAGGCTTTGTGCCTGTGGTTCGGTACGCAAACGGGCCCCAACCCTTCAAAGGGGTTCTGACTCGGATTGCTCCAAGGTATCATCCAGAGGTACTGCCGACCAACTGGCGCGATGGGGTAGCCGCGACGCCGTCCGAGAACCAGGAAATTTATCTTTCCGATGTTTACGAGGGCCCCCGACTGCGTATCCACTATATGAAGATAGAAGGACCAGTCTCAAGCGCCAGTGAACTAGAAGCGGCCAAGGCTCTATTTGGAGAGCAAGGCGGCATAAGCTCCATGGGCGATGTCGAAAGGGCCATCGAACGCTTTCTCAATCGGGCATTCCGGCGTCCTCCTTTGGCTAGCGAAGTTTCCCGCTACCTAGATTATTGCAAATCTCTGGTTGAATCGCGTAAAAGTTTTAAGGAAGCCGTGCTGACTACCTTCAAGGCGATCCTATGTTCGCCAAACTTCATCTATGTCTATGCTCCTCAGGATTTCGATGGCGGCAGCGGATCGATCGAAACGGAAGGGGCGAGTCAATACGCATTAGCATCTCGCTTGTCTTACTTTCTCTGGAGCTCCATGCCAGATAGGAAACTTTTCCAAGCGGCTGAGATGGGGGATCTAAACGATTCTGAAGTCCTCAAAGCCCAATTGCTCCGCCTTTTGGGCGATCCAAAGTCGAGGGCATTCGCGGATCACTTTACAGACAGCTGGCTTCAGTTGAATGAGCTCGGCGCCATGCCGCCGGACACGAAGAAGTTTAAAACTTATCATGACCGCCAATTGGAGCCGCTCATGAAGGAGGAAACACGCCTTTTTTTTTACGAGGCTTTGATCAATAATCTTGATATCGAAACGTTCATCGATTCCGACTTCACATATCTCAATAGGTACTTGGCGGACTTGTATGGAATCCAAGGAGTGTCTGGCGATCTCCTGAGTAAAGTTAGCTTGCCCAAAGACTCTTCTAGGGGAGGCTTGCTAGGTCACGCCAGCATTCTGACAGCCACCTCCAACGGAGTAGAGACTTCTCCAGTTGTCCGGGGAATTTGGGTACTAGAAAACATATTGGGAACGCCCCCTTCGCCACCTCCGCCAGATGTCGAACCTCTAGAGCCTGATATACGAGGTGCGACCACCATCCGAGATCAGCTAATCAAGCATCGCAAAGTGGAAACTTGTGCTGACTGCCATAGGAAAATCGATCCTATCGGCTTCGCCCTGGAAAATTTTGATCCTGTAGGAGGTTACCGCTCCCACTATCAAGATGATCAAGGAAAGATCATTAGTCCGGTGGATGCAACCGGAGCCTTGGCTAGTGGAGAATCGTTCACCAATATCGACGAACTAAAGGGGCTCCTTTTGGAGAGGAAAGATCAGTTCGCTCGCTGTCTAACCGAGAAAATGCTCACCTACGCACTCGGACGCGAGCTCCACTTCTCGGATCGTCCTGCGGTGGAAGGTATCGTTTCCAGATTGAGGGATCGAGGCTACGGGCTGAGGGATTTGGTCGAATTAATTGTCACCAGCGATACCTTCAGAGAAATCTAGTTTCTTTCCCCGAGGGCAAATTTCCCGGAGCTTACTTTACTGCGGGGATCTTCAAAGGATTCGCCCACGCAGTCTAAAGTCCGATTCGTATTCGATGATTTGCTGACGTGTTTGTCGCCCGCGCTAACGGACTTGAATTATAGTATTCGTGCCCTTGGTCGATATATCTGGTCACTCGATAACAATCTAGTGATATTCGGTATATGAGAACGCTTTACCCCGTCTTTATCCTTATTCTCGGATTCCATAGCGCTATTGGTCTAGAGCCGTTGATCTCGCAAAAAGGAGAATTGTTCTTTCAGGATCGGTTTGAAGGATCGAAGGCCAAGCCTGAATGGCAGGCACTCCACGGGACTCGCTGGACCATCGAGAAAGGCGCCTTTCGGGGGATTCCATCAACAAAGGTTTTCCAGGAAAGCCGAGATAATCATACAGGGGCCACGCCGAGCATGACCTTGAAAGTACCGGCCCGAGATTGCATATTGGAGATGTCGGTAAAGATCAGCGGAGGTGTCAAAGCAGCCCATATTGGATTTAATGAAGGAACGACTAAAGAAACGACCGGACATATTTTTCGCCTCATTCTCAGTGTTGAAGACGGCGTAGTGCTGCAGAAAGATCGGGACTCGCAAATCGAAGGAGACAAAGACCAAATACTTGATCGAGCGGATTGGAACATCGAACACGATCGTTGGTATCGTGTTATGTTGGAAACGAGGGGCGACGAAGTGCTGGCCCAGATCGAAGGAGGGCCGACACTAATAATGCGGCATGCTCGCTTAGATGTGCCCAAAGCCTGGGGCAACCTGAAATCTCGCGGCAAGGAAGGTTCTATCGAGTATGATAATGTTCGCTTGTGGGATGCCCTCCCAAGAAATAACAAGGTCCCCAATTGGAGGAAGCATACAATTGTGCCCTCTGGATCCGGAGATATCAATTCCGCGGTGAGTTCGGATTTCGACGGTGATGGGCACCGTGATGTTATCACCTCCTACGGGGGGAACGTTGTTTTGCACCGCGGTCCAAATTGGAATTCAACGGTCATTCATGACTTCAAGACGGGGTTCTCCCGGAGCCGTCCGCGCGACAACTGCATACATTCTTGCCTCCTGGATGTCGACGGTGATGGAGACGATGATTTTGTTGGTTCGAACAATACGGTATTTTGGCTTGAATGTCCGGACGACCCCTTTTCAGGAGAACGGTGGAAATACCGCGCGGTAGATGATACTATCCTTGGTACCCACTGTCTGATTACAGGCGATGTAAACGGCGATGGCAGAAGGGATCTAATAGCCAATTCCGGCCGGGGACCGGAGAACACCGAGATTCCGTTTTCCATAACTTGGATGGAAACACCTAAAGATCTGAGCCGATCAGACAAATGGACACGACACGTATTCGCTAACAGGGATGCTCCTGGTGGATCCCACTATATGGGATTCGGCGATGTAGATGGCGACGGCCGGCCTGATATCGCGGCTGGGGCCAAAGGAGGTATTGGGTTCCCTGATGGAGAATGGTTTGCGTATTGGATACAGCCTGAAAATCCCACCCATCAATGGGAGAAAAGATTGCTGTCTTCTACCGAACGGGGTGCCTCCAACATTCTTCCGGGGGACCTGAATGGCGATGGGGAGGTAGATTTCTTGGCTTCCCGGGGCCATGGGGTCGGCTTAATGTGGTTCAAGGGGCCAGATTTTCAACCGATCGAGATCGACACGAAAAACGTAGGGCCGCACAGCCTCGTTCTCCAAGACCTAGATGGCGATGGCGATCTCGATCCCGCCACTTGCGGTCGCTTCCAGACGGGCGACATGCTCTGGTACGAGAACGAGGGAGAAGGAAATTTCACCAAGCATCTCGTAGGCGTGAATCAGGGATCCTACGACCTCCGAGCCGAAGACATGGATGGAGATGGGGACCTGGATTTTCTAGTGGCGGGCCATTGGTCAGGAAACGTGGTCTGGTACGAGAATCGTTGAAGGTTACAGCACTTTTGGAACGGAGTCCAATTGTAGACGCGATCGTTGACTGCTTAGCACGGTCAACGATGGCGCGTGCAGCTAAAAGAGTTTGGTTGATTTAAGACAAAACCGTTTAACTCTAGCAGAGTCATGCCTCATCTCATCAAGCCATTTTTCGTGATCGTTTCAGTAATCTGTATCCTGCTCTCAAGTTGCTCCGATCGGACAAGCGTCAAGACCGTCAAGGACCTTGACAATGATCGCACTTGGGGAATCTACCGTGGCGACCAGCGCTTAAACCAGTTTTCCTCGCTTGAACAAATCAATAGGGAAAACGTTGAGAGACTGGAGGTAGCTTGGACTTACCAAACCGGCGATGCTACCGATCGTTCGACAATTCAATCAAATCCCATTGTCATAGACGGCTTGCTTTACTTCGTTTCACCTGCAGGTCAGCTCACTTCCTTGGATGCAGCGACGGGGGCGAACTAAAGTGGAAATACGATCCCAGAGCTGAGGAACAGAAGAAAAGCGATTACGCCGTAATTAGCCGAGGGGCTTCTTATTGGTCAGACGGCATAGAGCAGCGTATATTTTTCTCTACGGATTCATTTCTTTACGCCGCAAGTGCGGAAGACGGAACACTTATCACTGAATTTGGCGAGAATGGGTGCATAGTTATCCGATAATTTGAGTTGAGTGTAAATCGAGTTCGACAAGAAAGGGCCGGTTTATTGACTACTGTGCGAGTATGTTTTGGAATCGAATCAACCAAATCTCCGTAGAAGATGCCAAGAAGCTTATAAAGGAAGAGGGCGTGCTTCTTTATGATGTCCGCCGCCCAGCTAACGATGAGAAATCCCATGCACCAGGTCCTGCTCGTCTACAAAAGGACGAATGAATATTTCGTGGAAAACAACGAAAAGTCGAAACTAATCGTTTGTTATTGCGACCGAGGGGTCTCTAGTCGCAACGCCTGCAAACACCTAATGAAAGCGGGATTCGAAAATGTCTGGAATCTCAAAGGTGGATACGCAGCCTGGCAGAAAGAGACTGGTGTTACCGCCCAGACTTAATCGATGACCGTATTTATCACAGGGGCCAATCGAGGAATTGGGCTGGGTTTCGCTCGGGCCTATGCTGAGATGGGGTTAAGCGTTTTAGCGACCTGCCGAAATCCATCGAAAGCGGAAGCCTTAGGGAGCTTGGCAAACCGATTTTCTAATCTATCGATCTATTCCTTGGATCTCGCTTCCGATGAGAGCATCTTTCAGCTTTTTTCGAAACTGAAGGGAAATGCGGAATATATCGATATCCTGATATCGAATGCCGGCATTCTCGAGAATGAAGCCTTTGGAAATTGGACGCGTAGGCGATTTGCGGATACTTTTAATACGAATGTTGTTGGTCCAGCGCTCCTTGTCCAAGCTCTCGATACGCTTTTGATAGAAAACGCTAAGATAATCCATCTCTCATCGAGGCTCGGATCTTTGGAATCGGGCGGCGAGGGCATGTCCGAAGGAGATTCCTACTCGATGAGCAAAGCGGCCCTGAATATGCTCACCGTACGACTCCATCGGTCCTTGGGATCAACGAATCGACTGGCAGTTTCCATAAGCCCCGGCTGGGTTGCCACCGACATGGGAGGTTCCGACGCCGATCTTTCCGTCGAGGAATCCGTTTCCAAAATGATAGTCGCCATCCAGTCATTGACACCCGCAGATTCAGGCCGTTTTATCGATGAGCGAGGAGTCTCGTTACCCTGGTGAAAGGGATTCAACCCCAACTCTCCTTTAAACGGCGCGTCGTATCCCATATTATGCCCAAGGCCCGGATGATCGACGTCGTTTTTTTCTTCCTCTTCTATTTCTAGGTTATCGCCACGATTGAAAAACGGGAGACGGACATCAGCTTCAATTTTTCGGGAACGATCAAGCATGCCGAACCCTTGAAATGTCTGACAAGCAAATTGACTATATCAGGAAGACGTTCAGGCAAGTGTGAACGACTTTCCATACGATAACCGAAGAGCTCTTCGGTACCGAGATTTGGAAACTATGCTGCATCGATTCTGACAAGCCAGCGAAGCGAATTTGGTAGAAGCGAAAATCACGATTGTCTCCAGCAAAAAACGCCACACGAGATAGTCGTGCGGTTCATGGATGACTATTCCCACGCTGGAATCGAAAGTGTTACTGTCGCCCTCGCCGATGGTTTAAAATGAGTGCTACTGGACTAGGATTCGTAACGAATAGGGTCATCACTAACGGATAGCGGCTTTTAC
>DKNL01000123.1:784-4534 GCA_002474325.1 Opitutales bacterium UBA7389 | reverse complement strand
CTGCCAGACCTGCCTGGGACTACTTAAGAGACATGAGGAATTCCGCGTTCGACTTGGTCGCTTTGAGACGCTTGATGAGCATCTCCATGGCTTCCACTCCTGGAACCCCCTGCATTACGCGGCGCAAGCCATACACCTTTTCCAATTCTTGGGGGTGGTATAGGAGCTCTTCTTTTCGCGTGCCGCTGCGCTCGAAATTGATGGCAGGGAAAATGCGCTTGTTGATCAAGTCGCGATCCAGATGGATTTCCATATTTCCCGTTCCCTTGAACTCCTCGAAGATGACTTCGTCCATCTTGCTACCTGTATCCACCAGAGCGGTACCCATAATAGTGAGGCTACCGCCGTCTTCTATATTACGGGCCGAGCCAAAAAAGCGTTTCGGCTTCTGCAAAGCTGTCGCCTCGATACCTCCACTCATTATCTTGCCGCTATTGCTGGCGATCGCATTGTACGCCCGTGCCAATCGCGTGATCGAGTCGAGGAGGATGACCACGTCCCTACCGGTTTCAACCATTCTCCTGGCCTTTTCGACCACCATTTCCGCGGCGTGGACATGACTCGACGCCGTTTCGTCAAAGGTGGAACTGACAACCTCACCCATAACTTTCCTCCTAAAATCGGTCACTTCTTCCGGTCGTTCATCGATCAGAAGGACGATTAAATGGACGTTCGGATAATTTTCCTGAACGGAGTGGGCTAAGCCTTGCAGCAAGATCGTTTTACCTGTTCGAGGCGGCGCCACAATCAATCCACGCTGCCCAAGCCCGATAGGGGTCAAGATGTCGAAGGCTCGCATGGAGACGTCCTTCTTGCTGTTGCTGGGCATGGGCGTCTCCAACACGAAACGCTCGGTAGGATAGTAAGGAATCAGATCCTCGAATGCTGGAACGTTGGCCGCCAACTGAGGCTCGCCACCCATCGCGGAGACGATCTTTATAGCGGCCGGGCAACGCTCCCCTTCTTGAGGCGGGGTCGCAACCACCTCGACTTCATGACCTCGCTTAAGGCTATAGTGCCTTATCAAAGCGGCAGGGACGTAGACGCTTTCGGGCTTCAGCTGGTAGTTACTGGCCGCGTGCACGACAAACCCGTGCCCGTCATCGGAGACATCTAAGAATCCTCTATCCTTGAAACAGAGGCTCTTCTCTGTTGCGAGCTTGAAAATCCGTTCGATAATCTGCTTGCGACCCGGCTTTTCCTCAAACTCCACCCCGAGAGCTTCGGCTCCGACTCGAGCCTGATCCATCGGCAACTCGTATAGCTCCGATAGATCGATCGGCTCCTTGATCGGCTCCAGTTCAGAGTGGAGAGCTTCGACTTCGTCAAATTTAGAGTACCGGGATGCGTCCGGTAAAACCCCACCAACATGGTCGGTATCCCTAGGCGGCGGAGGCTGCTTCCAACCGCCACCTCCCTTGCGATTGTTTTTCTGGTGCGGGTGCTTTTGGCGGTTCTTCTTGTTTTTCTGGTTGCCCTGGCTTCGTCGATGACCGCCTTGATTCTGATTTCCGCCCTTCTGGTGCCTTGCGTTTTCGGAGGGAGCTCCATCTCCACCATTACCCTTAGGCTCATTCTCACGGTTATCCGTATCTTTTGATGAAGTCTCGCTAGGCGACGCATCGGGAGCTACTGCCAGCGTTTCAGCTTCGTCGAAATGCGATCCTCGACCTTTGAAGTCAGTCGGTCTCAGATCCGAGCTTTCCCCTTCGATAGGTGAAGACGCTTTTTCGCTGCACTCTTCAGGCTTAGTCTTCTTAACGGCTTTCTTCGCCGCTTTGCGGGCAGGGATCTTCTTTTCAGGAGCTGGCTGATCGCCTAGGTTCAGTTCAGCCGGGATCTTCGACTCTTCTGTCGTATCGGGTTCGCTTGGCATAGATTAAAGAAGGAGCAATGGTAAATCAGGTTCTGTGACCAACAATAGGAGCAATTCCCCGATTGATGAAGGAGTGGGTGATTTCGAAAATTAGATTCGCGTCAAAAGCGTTTTTATTTGTTCGTCCAGAAATTCGAGGGATCCCTCGTTGAGCAGTACATAATCCGCAATCTCAGCCTTCTCAAAGACTGGCATTTGCTTTTCGATGCGTGCCAACGCTTGAGTTCGGTCTATACCTTTTAACTGCAAACGCCTGACCTGCGTTGAGAGATCACTGAACACGCAGACCGTAAAATCAACCCTATTCTGAAGGTTTTTTTCGAACAGCAGCGGGATCTCAACCACCCACCGGGCCTCAGTATCGCTTGCGACTCTTGCCAACCAAGTATCCCGGATTCTCGGATGCAAAATCGCCTCCAGCCTTAACAGATTATCGCCGCTTTCGAATACGATGCCTCCTAAGGCTGTTCGATCGACCTGGCCATCGCGGTCGAAAGCATCGGTACCGAAAGCTTTTTTGATGCACCGATTTACGTCCTCATCCTCGCGTAATAGATCGTGAGCTATCTCATCGCAATCAATCCGCTGAAAGCCTTGATCTTCGAAAAGCCGGGCAGCGGTTGACTTCCCACTCCCCATCCCGCCTGTCAAACCGATGACCATAATTAGTTCATGCGATTCGCGGGAATCGAATATTGGTCGGTTCGTGGACTTTCATATTTTCGGAAAAGTCAAGAGCGGAAACGGCACTAAAGCAGAATACTCAATAATTGGTCAAGCATTCGAGTCGGACACTCACTCGCGTTCAGCTCAATGTTTGGCAATTCGGTATGTTGCATAAACCTTGTATCATTCAACTTTATACATCTAATCCACGCTTCAACCATGAATATCAAGGCACTTGTGGCATGGGAAACGCTTCTATTGACTTTACTTAAACGTTCTTGCGTTTTCAGGGCAGTTTTCAAATTGTCCTACTCTGTTTCCGAATCCCTAGCGAACTCGGCTCCGACGACAAAGAGCGCAACCCGGCACTCCTTTTGCTTCCTATTTTCGCCTATCTGCTCCGGGCGCAATCTGGAGATACCTAGAATGAAAAACTTCCAATACATGATCAATCGACGCGCGTTTATTGCTACTGCTACGGCGACAACAGCTGTATCCGCCCTGCCCTTTTCCCTCTACGGGCAACCATCAAACCATTCAGGCCGCCAACGCTACCCTAACCCAATCGGCGTATCCACATATTCCTTCTGGGGATTTCGGCGCAACGAATTTCGATCAATTGAAAAGTGCTTGGAACTGGCGGCCGACATGGGCTTCGATGGCTTGGAGATCCTACAGCGCCAAATGGAGGATCAATCGAACGGCGCTCTTCAGAAGATCAAACAACGAGCTTTTACTTTAGGACTGGATCTTATGGGATTCTCGACGCATCAAGGCTTTTTGCACCGCGACCCAGAAGAGCGCCAGAAGAACATCGATCTTACAATCTCCCAGATCGAACAGGCCTACCAACTCGGCATCCCAACCATGAGGGTAAACACTGGCACCTGGGGAACATCCGAGAACTTCGACGTGCTCATGGCCAATAAAGGCATTGAGCCTCCAATCGATGGCTATACCGATGAAGATGGATACGAATGGGTGATCGATGCTTTCGAAAAAATTGTTCCTCATGCGGAAAGGCGGGGGATTACACTAGGTCTCGAGAACCACTGGGGACTCGGTCTTACCGTCAAAGGATTAGACCGTATCGTCCGAGCAATTAACTCTCCTTGGCTTCAAGTAACTTTGGATACGGGCAATTTTCTCGAGGAGCCTTATCCAAAGCTCGCTAGACTCGCCGAACGAACGGTTTTGCTGCAAGCGAA
>DKNL01000123.1:0-378 GCA_002474325.1 Opitutales bacterium UBA7389 | reverse complement strand
ATACGTCTCGTTAGAATTCGAGGGAAAGGAAGACCCGCTCACGGCAATTCCCAAAAGTCTAGAGGAACTAAGGCAACACTTCTAACTAAGGCGTCTCGTGGTGGCCAATTATTTCGCGGCCGACAGCAGCACATATTGACCCAATTTTGACGGCCACTCGGAAATCGACGACTACTCAGATCGAAACAAAAAATCGGCTGGCTTAAACCAGCCTCTCGAAAATCTTAGAGAACAACTCTTCGACTCGATCTCTACTTGGCCGTAATCGTTCCTTGCATCAGGGCGTAGTGCCCAGGAAAGGAACAAAGGAACTTATAAACACCTGCTGCAAGGGTGAAGGTAATCGTATCTGTCTCCCCAGGACCCAGCAGTTTGGTG
>DKNL01000236.1 GCA_002474325.1 Opitutales bacterium UBA7389 | reverse complement strand
GAAAATCGAATACGTCGTCCAGGGTGAAAAGGACAAAGCGAAAGCCTTGAATGGACTACTCGAACAATTAGGTATCGAAGCCAAGCATTCCGTCTACATGGGAGACGATTGCATCGATGCTGAAGCCATTCGCCAGGCTGGGATCGGAGTCACAGTTCCCGAAGCCCAAATGGAAGCGATTCAGGCAGCCGATTTTATCACTAACCGCCCGGGGGGAAACGGAGCCGTCCGAGAAGTATGCAACTATATCTTCGCCGCACGTTCACAATAGAGTAAGACGATTTGGAACTTTCGATGAAATCCCCTCTTTTAAAGAATAGACGCCCAATCCTAGCCTTCCTGCTTCTGGGCGGGACACTGCTGTTCGCCCAAACACCGAACGCCCCGATCACCAATTTCAAGTTGCCACTCTTCAACGATGCCGGCTACCGAACGGGCTACTTGAGGGGCAACCAAGGCATTTACATCAATTCCAGCGAAGTCCGTATTCTCGGTATGGTGCTGAACCAGTATTCAGGCGATGAACGTGATATCGTCACCGGAACCATGGAGAGCCCCGAGGCGATGTTCCGCTTCGACAAGAACCGCAAAAGCACGGCCTCCGGTCCCGGGGCGATCTCCCTGAAGAACGATATCTTCCGCCTTACTGGAGAGGATTGGATTTGGCAGGAGCGTAATAACCAACTAATCATCAACAAAAAAGTGAAAATAGTAATCTTCGACGAGATCGGAAACGTCATTAAATGAATCGCCCCCTATTCATTTCCTGCCTAACGCTTATTTGGCCTGCTCTAGTTAGCGGCCAGGACGCTGCTTCGGGCGAAGCGGATCCCAACCTTTCCTCGACTGGCAAGCCTCTGGTGCAGACGGAAATCGAAGCGGAAACGCTTGAAGCGGAAATCACCGAGGAAAAAGGCTACCTTATTGGCCGTGGCAGCGTTAAACTGACCGCCACCAATCTAGAAATCACCTGCAACCAGATCGAAGTCTTCACAGACGTGAAGGACAAGGAGGGGAACGACACACTCGGCGACCTCAGTTCGATCCGTAGGATTATCGCCACTGGGAACGTGAAGATCGTTCAGGAAGAGCGAATGGCGACTTCCGGGCGGGCCGAAGTTTATCCTAACGATGATTACATACTCCTGGATGAAGATCCGATTGTTTACCAAAACGATATTACGATCGACGGAACGGGTGCCCAAATGCGCATCCTTCGCGGCAATGGGCGAGTAGAGCTGATCGGGGATACCAACAATAAGATCCGTGTTACGGGCCGTCCTATCGAGGACCTCGGCTTCGAGGAAAACGAAGATTCAATCGTGCCTCCAGAGGAGCCAGCAGAAGATCCCGAGAATGGTGAGGGAGAATCCCCTTACCCCGAGAGCGAAAACAACGAGGAAGACCCAGAGGCAACCGAGCAAAGCAATGAGTGAAGCCCCCGTTAAAGAAGCCAAAGAAGCGGAAGCTCAACTTGCCAAGGAAACGAAAAAGGAGCCGCACATAATCGAGGCCCGTGGCCTGGTAAAAACCTACGGCAACAACACGGTCGTCAACGGAGCTAGCCTGGATATCAACACGGGTGAAGTCGTTGGACTCCTCGGCCCAAATGGAGCGGGCAAAACCACGACCTTCTACATGATCGCCGGCTTGGTCGAAGCGACGCGCGGCTTCGTTCTACTCAACCGGAAAACCATTACCCACCTAAAAGTCCACCGACGGGCTCGTCTGGGAATCGGCTACCTGCCGCAAGAACCCAGCGTTTTTCGCAAGCTATCAGTTTGGCAAAATGTGCAAGCAGTAGCGGAAACTCTACCGCTGAATCGCCGCCAACGCAAAGGATTGATCGAGAGCCAGCTTTCCGATCTCGGTCTGCTCTCTCTAGCGCGGCAGAAGGCCTACACCCTGAGCGGTGGGGAACGTCGCCGGCTGGAAATTGCCCGCTGTCTGGTCACGCAACCAGAATTCCTTTTGATGGATGAGCCCTTTGCCGGAGTCGACCCGATCAATGTTGCGGAGGTACAAAAGATTGTGCTGGCGCTCAAAGAGCGAGGGATCGGGATTCTCATCACGGACCACAACGTCCGAGATACGCTGGCGATCGTCGATCGAGCTTACCTCATTCATGAGGGCAAAGTCCTAACCAGCGGCAACCGCGACTTCCTACTAAATGATCCCCAAAGCCGCAAGTTCTACCTCGGCGAGAATTTCAATATGTAGAATCGGTTTAAGTCGCTAACTACACTTCAGCACCGCTAAACAGTCACACTCTTCGATGCCCAACTCCAAGCCGGTCAAAAAAATCGACAACCTTTCCGTTCGAGACTTCCTAAAGGAGTACGCCGATCAACTGAAATTAGAACTGGTTGCCGGGGAGCGCGGGCTCAGGCGGGTCATTCGCGAGGGCAGCGTCAACCGACCCTCTCTGGCTTTGACCGGATTCTATCGTTACTTCGCCAACAAGAGGCTCCAAGTTCTCGGTGCATCGGAAATGACCTATTTGCGTAGTCTGGATGAGGATACACAACGGAAACGCCTTTCAAAACTCATCGAACACACGATTCCCTGTCTGGTGATCGCGCGCAACTATCTACCATTGCCAGTAATGACAGAGATCGCCAAAACGCGCGGACTGCCAATCTTGAGAACCTCAATGATCACCATGAACTTCATCAATGCAGCTACCTTGGCTCTAGACGCTGCTTTCGCCCCTTCCACAACAGAGCACGGGACGATGATGGATATCAAAGGAATGGGTACGCTTATCCGAGGAAGCAGCGGTATAGGTAAAAGCGAATGCGCCTTGGCTTTGATCGAAAGAGGCCACAGTATCGTTGCCGACGATATCACTCGTATCCGATTATTGGATGAACGCGAATTGATCGCATCCAGCATGGAGCTCAATCAAGGGCACATGGAGTGCCGCGGTATCGGGATTATCAACGTGGGCGAGATGTTCGGCGTACGCAGCATTCGTCCAGAAAAACGTATTGATCTTGTGGTATCGCTTATGGAGCTGACGCCTGACGCAAATGAAGATCGGACAGGATTGGATCAAGACTACTTCACCATTCTCGGACTCGACATTCCCCACATTGAAATCTATGTCCGTCCCGGTCGGGATATCGCCCGAATCGTAGAAGTCGCTTCCATGGTGCAAGCCTTGAAAAGACTCGGGCACGATCCCGCGAACGAGTTCAATGACCACCTAATCGCCAAGATGGCCGGGAAAAAATAATTTTATCCCGCTTCCGCCATTCCAGACGGTCAGCAAAGTCCGTCTAAGATCGTCGATTCACGAATCTTCCATCTTTAAACAGCTGCTATTTAAAGAGTTCCACGCGAGAGTAATGAGCTCTTCCAAGGCAAGGTTTTTGCATGAAAACTTATGCGCAGCGGATTGTTAACAAGTTGTACAAAACTAGAACTTGAGAATTGCGATTCTCTTTACGTTACTATTAAAACAATTCCTTTAAAACACGCATCCCACGCTCTTCGTTAACACCTTGATTTTCCATTCCGAATAAGCCGCATTATCATCCTCTTTAAACTCTTAAATAGCAACGATTTATCAAGGCATTCATAGAGAATGCCTCTTGTGAGCCCGTTGAACTCATTTTGAAGTGGCACTTTTTTATGGAAACCAAGTTGGAAACAGCCAGCGTTTCGTCGCGTTTATCAATGATGTGAATAACCGCTAACGTTTCTAACATATTTCAATGCCGCAGGTTTCCGATCCCACACAAATTTGGGAAAAAGTTAAAGCCGAGTTAACTGAGCTCCTTCCTAAAGACATTTTCGAGAGCTGGTTCGCCAACGTAGATTGTCTCGAGGCCAACGATTCAGCTGTCGTGCTTCAGGTCGCCAACGAGTTCTCCGCGATTTGGATCAACGACAACTATCTCGATTTGTTGTCGAAGGCTTTTCAGCGATTTCTTGGCTATCCGGTGACTGTTGCCCTTCAAAACAGGAACAGCGGCGAAACCGAGACTGCCCAAGATAGCAATCGAATCGCCGATTGTGTCGATGGACGATTCCAGTCGTCAGTGAGTCGCTTCGCTCCCTTGAGCAATAGCCCTGCGGAGACAACGCTCAATCGTCGAAATACCTTCGAGAATTTCGTTGTAGGCTCCAATAATCAGCTAGCTCACGCGGCTGCAATGGCTGTTGCCCATGCTCCTGCCGGCGCTTACAATCCGCTTTTCGTCTACGGCGACACTGGCTTGGGGAAAACTCACCTCATGCACGCGGTTGGCCATCACATCAACCGTAATAAGCCGGAGGCGCGCATCGCTTACCTTTCATCGGAGAAATTCACCAACGAATTTATTTCCTCGATTCAGGAAAACACGCTAACCCAATTCCGAAAGCGTTATCGCAAGGTCGATGTCCTCTTCATTGATGACGTTCAGTTCTTGAGCGGCAAGGAACGCATTCAAGAAGAGTTTTTCCACACTTTTAATGAGCTTTTCGAGCAGCAGAAGCAGATTTTCCTCTCTAGCGACCGTCCGGTAAACGAGATCGCCAAGCTAGAGAATCGCCTCGTATCCAGATTCCAATGGGGATTGGTCACCGATATTCAGGCTCCTGATTTCGAAACCCGAGTGGCTATTCTTCGCAAAAAGGCTGAGCAGCACAATTTCAATGTGCAGGAGGACGTGATTAACTTTATTGCCGAGCACATCGTTAAAAATATACGGCGATTGGAAGGTGCCCTCATAAAGGTTTGCAGCTATTCTTCGCTTACGGGCAAAGCCCTCGACATAACCACTTGCGAAATGCTTTTGAGGGATGTCCTAATGGAAGCGGCCCGCCAGCAATTGACGATCGACGCTATTCAGAAGCGAGTAGCGGAGTACTTCGAACTTCGGCACTCGGACATGCTTAGCCGCCGTCGGCCCAATCATATAGCTGTACCCCGGCAGATCGCCATGTACTTAAGTCGCGGGTTGACGAAGCACTCATTGCAAGAGATCGGAGAAGCCTTCGGCGGACGGGACCACGGAACAGTCATCCATGCTTGCCGCCAAGTCGAGAATCTCGTCGACCAAGACGATACGGTCCGACACAGCGTCGACTATCTGAAGTCCCAGCTCTCCAGGTAGTTTCTTTTAGGCCCATTTTTTAGCTAGTGGGCTGTCCCCGTTCTTCTATTCGATAGACAAAGGCTAGAAAAACCATTGCCTCTGGAAATCAATCGCCTTTGAACTAAATACATTGATGAATCTTAGCGACGAACAGAAGAGCGTTATCGCTCAACGTCTGAACAACGGAGCCTCCATCGCGGATATTCAGAGCTTGATCACCAACGAATTCGAAGTTGCGGCCACCTATATGGAAACCCGTTTCCTTATCGACGATCTGAATCTCGAATTGCAGGACCAAGAGAAGGTTTCCACGGATCTGAATGCGCCCACTAACTCCGGCGCGAGCTCTGCGGGTAGCAGCGGCGGAATTCTAGATCAATCCGGAACGGAGACCAGCCAAACGGCAGCTCACGGCGGGGGCGTTACGGTAGATATCGACTCGATTAAAAGACCAGGAACAGCCCTTAGCGGCAGCGTAACATTTAGCGATGGTGTATCAGCGAAATGGTACGTCGATCCTGCAGGTCGACTTGGGCTCGATCCTGACCAGCCAGGTTATAAGCCAAGCCAGGAGGATATCGAGACTTTCCAAACGGAGCTTCAAGCGAAAATGCAAGGGCCGGCAGGAATGTAAGCCTCAGCTCTTTTCAAACTGAGTCCTAACGCTCAAGATCCACCAGACCCAAGCGAATCAATCAAAGCCAGCAATCCGCCTTCGCTAAGTATGGGAACCCCCAGGCTTTCAGCTTTGAACAATTTCGAGCCGGCTGATTCCCCGGCTACGAGATAATCCGTCTTTTTGCTGACGCTACCTACGGCTTTCCCACCTTTGCTTTCGATCAGGGCCTTCGCTTCGTTGCGTTTCATGGTAGGCAAAGTACCTGTAATAACAAAGATCATACCGCCGAAAATCACGTCATCTCCTTGAGGAATTTCCGGAGCTGCGGGATTCATGCCTAGTTCGAACAGATCATCGATCATGGACGCATTGGCTTTGTTGTTAAAGTACGTCACGATGCCCTCCGCCGTCTTTTCCCCAATTCCTTCTACCTCAATCAGCGACTCGACAGAGGCCTCCCGCAGATGCGCTAGCGAATCATACGCTTTCGCCAAATCTTTGGCTGCAGCAACGCCTACCTGAGAAATTCCCAATCCGTGCAGTAGTCGCCATAATTCATTACCTTGGCTTCTCTCAATAGCCTCCAGCAGATTTTTGGCCGATTTGTCCGCAAACTTTTCCAGACCAACCAGATCGTCGAAAGTCAAACGGTAGATATCAGCGCAATTTGATATCAAGGATCGAGAGACCAGTTGATTGACTAAGGCAATTCCCAATCCTTCGATATCCATGCACTGACGGGATGAGAAATGCTCCAAGCGCCCCCGCACCTGGGCTGGGCACTCTGAATTGATACATCGCAATGCGACTTCCCCTTCCAATTTGCGGGTCTCCGATCCGCATTCCGGACAAGTAATTGGAAATACGAACGGCGAGCTGCCTGAAGGACGCTTTTCCTCGATCACCCGTAAAACCGCAGGAATGATCTCTCCGGCTTTTTCCACGACTACCATATCGCCAACACGTACGTCCTTACGCTCCATCTCTTCAGCATTGTGCAAGGTCGCCCGGGAAACGGTCGTTCCTGCGAGAGTTGTCGGCTTCAGTTGGGCCACCGGAGTCAATACACCGGTTCTGCCAACCTGTATGAAGATATCTTCCAGCAAGGTTTCCGCTTGTTCGGCCGCGAATTTGTAAGCTATTGCCCATCTCGGGGCTTTGGATGTCTGCCCCAGGATATCTTGCTCGACAAAACCGTTCACCTTAACAACCGCCCCATCGGTAGGATAGGCAAAATCGTTGCGCATGGCATCCAACTGCTCGATCGCATCCCAAGCTTCCACGGCCCCATTGACTTTCCAAAAGCGCTCGCCCACAGGAAATCGCCATTCTCTTAAGCTTTCATGATATCTCCATTGCGTATCCGATGCACTCGGTTGACTAAACCCCAGACCGTACAAAACAATATTCAATTGCCGCTTCGCTACCTCGACACGATCCAACATCTTCACCGTTCCCGCAGCTAAATTGCGGGGATTCTTGAACTCGTCTAGTCCCGCCGCCTGCCGTTCAGCATTGATCCGATCGAATTCGTCATTGCGCATGTAAATCTCCCCGCGAACTTCTATGATCTCTGGTACGCGACTCCCCTCGATGGACTTCGGAAGCTCTCCTATTAAAATCGCATTAGCGGTAATATCATCACCCTCCGCCCCATTTCCTCTAGTGACTGCTCGGACTAATTGTCCGTTCTCGTACGTGACGCTTACCGCAACCCCATCGATTTTCGGCTCAACGACAAACTCGATCGATTTCGATCTCAGCCCTTTGCCAACCCTCTCGACAAATGCGAAGAATTCATCTTTCGAATACGTATTATCCAGACTCAGCATCGGCAAACGGTGCTGATAAACTTGAAATCCATCCGATAAGTCTTCGCCTACCTGCCCAGTCGGCGAATCCTCATGAGCCAAATTAGGATGGGTCCGCTCGAGCTCTTCTAGTTCCTGCTTCAGCAGATCATAATCGAAATCGCTTATTTCCGGATTCGCTTTGCGATAATAGAGCTCGTCGTGCCGTATAATCTCATTGGTAAGAAAGCGAATCCTCTCTGCCGCCGCGGTTTCATTCATCGGTATCTATAGAAAGCTCGCACACTTTAAAGGCAAGGTTCGGTTGCGCTGGCCCGCTTAATCTATCTACGTCAACTTTAGTCGACACAGGTCAAAAACTCGCGTCTCTAGCACCCAGCGATAAAGCCGCCAATTTCGATATACCCAGATGGCCGCAATAGACACGGCCAAATCGGCAATCCAAGCCCAGGCATCAAACGATCGCAATGGATTATAGCATTGTATCCACTCATCTACGACCCTGTACAACAGCGTCAAAACGATCGCTCCAATACACCGGGCTGAGCCGAATAGACTTCCCGCCAAGAACCG
>DKNL01000139.1 GCA_002474325.1 Opitutales bacterium UBA7389 | reverse complement strand
AATATAAAAAGAAAGGGAGCTGAAGTGTAAAAGAAAACTTAAATGAAAATTGGGTTTAAGTTCTTTTGAGTACGTGCACTTTTTTCGAGGCAGTTTTTCTGCACAGAGAAAGCCAAATGTGCTTGTGATTCTGACGGATGATCTTGGATCATATTATTTGGGCGTTTAGGGTGTGCCGAACGTAAAGTAACAAAAATTCCATGCTTAAAGAAAGCTATCTCAAGACTAGCCTTGGTTTGCTAAACCGCGTTTTCCTGCAGAATCAATCGACGATTGAAACGATCGCACCTCTTATCGCGGACTCCGTTGAATCGGGCGGCGTGATCCATACGTTCGGAAGCGGGCATTCGGAGATCATCGGCCGAGAAATGGTTGGACGAGCGGGTGGGCTTGTATGTGTTAGCGCCATTTTGGATACAACCGGCGGATTCGTTGAGAACTTGCACGGATACGGGCAGGCCCTAGCGAAAAGGTACGATCGGAATCATCATCTCAAATCGGGAGAATTTATAATTGTCATCTCCAATTCCGGTAAGAATTGCTCGCCGATAGAAATCGCCGAATACGCCAAGGGCAAGGGCCTCAAGGTAGTCGCAATCACTTCCATGGAAATGACTCGAAAGGTTAAGACTACGCATCCATCTGGAAAGAAACTGTATGAATTTGCCGACTACACGCTAGACAATTGCGGTGTTTTGGGAGACGCCATTGTGGATCTGCCCGGGAAAGAGCAATCCGCTGGTCCCACATCAACAATGGCAGGGGCCCTCCTGATAAACCTTCTGCAAATGGAGGTGCTGGAGATGCTATCTAATCGAGGTGCTGACACACCATTGCTGCGCAGTCAAAATACCGAGGGAGCTATGGACGCAAATATCGAACTCGCTCGAAGCTACAAAGGAAGACTTAGTAAGCCTTTGTAGGCGGTATTTGTGTTACAGCTTAGGAACGAGTCTATTGTAATTATGGCATAGACCCGCGGGAAAAAGCCCATCTAGAGCTTCCACGCAGGGGCAAACTTTCCTCAGTACATTATTGCCTCCAACGTACAGAGGAGTAATATAATCGTTTTTCTAGAAAGAACTATCAAGGAACCCAGCGGGAAAAATGTTTCAAGTAACGTTCAGCGACCAGAGCTTGGCTGAGCTCAAAAAGATCGGTACGCTAGAGCAACTCGAGGTGATTAGCCCGCTGAGCCAGCTGACGGAATCGCAACTAGCGGTTCCAAAGGAGCCGCTAGGTAGGTTCTCCCGAGGCAAGAAAACGATATATCGCCTGCGGTCAGGAGAATACCGCATCTATTTCGAGCGCGATGGGATTACCCTGCACACGGCCTGCATTCTCCACAAGAATACATTGACCGACTTCGTTTTCAGAACGAAGCTCCCGATTTCCGAGGAACAGCTCGTCGAGCAACACTCCTCATTCTGGAAGTACCTGGAAACTTTGACGCGATCCGATTAATTTGACTGCTCCTAACGAATCGACGGAATCATCCGAAAGCCGGATAGATAGCTCGCAAGCTAGCCGCATTTACCTACTACCGAACCTATTCACTGCGGGGAATCTCTTTTGTGGCTTCATGGCTATCATGAAGTGCATTCAGGCACGCTACAATGTGATGCTCGACGAGCCGATCGAAAATCCCGCTCAACTTTATACGGCAGCCGTTATCTTCATTTTGGGTGCTATGCTCTGCGATTCCCTCGATGGAAGAGTGGCTCGCCTCGGCGGACGCGAATCACTCTTCGGCAAAGAATTCGACTCCATTGTCGATATGGTTTCATTCGGACTTGCTCCAGCTCTGATGGTGCTTTTCCTTATTCTCAGCCCAGAGGAGAGTCTTTTCTTCAAAGATGTTGGCGGCTTTCTCAGCTTCATCTACCTCCTTTGTGCTGGCGTTCGGCTTGCTCGCTTCAATGTAATCACCCATCCGCTAATCTATCCTGCCAATATAGATCGCTCCAACAGCGACTTTATAGGACTACCCGTTCCAGCAGCAGCCGGTATAATCTCCACCTTGGTTCTAGTAATCAATCAACTCGACATGCAGCGGTGGGCGATAGGGCTACCGTTTCTGATGCTTTTTATTTCCTACCTAATGGTAAGCCCAATTCGCTACCCGAGTTTCAAGAGCGTGGACTGGAATACCAAAGTTAGGCTTCGCACCTTTATCCTACTCCTTGCGTTCGGGGCGATTATCTTCATGTACCGTCAGTACGCCCTCGTTTTACTATTCATCGGCTACTTGATTTTTGGGGTTGTGCGGCACCTATTGATGCTTCAGCGAATTCGGCTGCAATCTAGACCTGCAAAACCGGAACAGAAATCCACTAATAACTCGTGAAAAACCTCGTAAGAAAAGGAAAATTCAAAGAATTTTTTAACATCTTGGTGGGCAATCCCTGAATATCCCGATTAAATCAACAGGTTTCATTGTTTATAACTCATTTATAAGCAAAAACTTCAACAGGTTTTTAGTGATATTAACAAAGCATAATAATAGGAGTTATTTAAATAAGATATTAGATCCTTATTCATTCGGATTGTAAGTAATTAGAAAATCATCCTTATTACACCAAAATGAAGTTTAAAATAAACCGCGATCATTTCAGCAATGGTCTCCAGCAAGTTCTCAATGTAGTTGGATCGAAGGCATCGATGCCGATCTTGAGTAACGTGCTCATCGAAGCGGAGGGAGAAACGCTTTCTGTCACCACCACCAATTTGGATTTGGGGATTTGTGCTCGTATCAAGGCAAGCGTGGAAGACGTGGGGGCTATCACGCTACCAGTCAAGCGATTAGCCACGATCGTTAAAGAGTTGCCCAACAGCGACGTCAGCGTGGAGGCTTCGCCGAACAATCAGGTTAAAATAGCTTCTGGAGGCTCGCTCTTCAAGATCATGGGAATCAGCCGTGACGAGTTCCCCGCTCTGCCCGAATTCGCGGATGACCGGTCTTTCACGATCGAGCAATCAACTTTGGCTGGAATGCTACGGAGCGTTTCCTATGCCCAGTCTTCGGATGAAACCCGCTACATGCTCAATGGAGTGTATTTCACTTTCTCAGAGGCTGAGGATGCCGATGGCTCAGGAAAATTTAGCTTGGTGGCTACCGACGGGCGTCGATTGGCGAAAATCGACCACGATATGGAAGTGGGAGAAGGCTCGTCAGGCAGTCTTATTCTTCCGGCTAAGACGGTTTCTGAGCTGACCCGTCTCTTGGACAAAGGGGAAACGCTGAAGATAGCTTTCAACGATCGCCGGGTATCCTTCCAAATACATACAAAGGATGAAGCTGACGGATTCGTGGGCGATATTCTTTTAGTTTCAAAGGTGGTCGAAGGGAATTACCCGAATTACCAGCAGGTCATACCGAAAGAGACCCACCAGCGTATAAAGGTTGAGCGCGAGCTCTTTCTACAGTCTATCCATCGGGCAGCTTTGGTAGCTACCGACAAATCAAATTCGGTAAAGATTCAGATCAGCAACAACCTGATGGAACTGAGTGCTTCGAGCCCGGATTTTGGCGAATCTCATGAATCGCTGGCCATTGACTATAGCGGACCAGATTTGCAGGTCGCCTTCAATCCAGCCTTCCTCATGGATCCGTTGAGAGCCCTGACCAAAGACGAAATATTCTTCGAGTTGAAAGACGAGGTTAGTCCTGGGGTTTTTAAAACGCTCGAGAGTTTCCTTTGCGTCATTATGCCGGTTCGCTATACATAATAAGCGGAACTTGCTGAAAGGTAAGGCGGACTTAATCTATTGTCGTTCCTGAGAGGCGACTGTATCTGTAGGTTGAATGAATCTGAGCGATCTAGTTTCAATAGATAACCAATTATTGGTGTCGATACTTGTGGTCGCATCCATATCATTGGGGGTGGTGAACAGTAAGGTCAATTCTCTCACGATTGGCATTTTGAATCGCTGGTCACGCTGGCTTTGTGTCTCCGTAGGTCTCGCTTTTCTCGTAGAAAAGATGGAATGGGCTAATCGACCCTTCTGGGCTCTAGCGGTTATCTTCTTTCTTTTCTGGCTGCTTTTGGAAACGCTGTACACTTGGTTGGCTATTAGCGCGATGAGCGAAAGTAGCATTTCATTGTTTCCAAGATTCAGAAATAACAAATCTGGCGAGGAGTGGCCTGCCCATAAAAAGCTGATACAACTTAGAGACTGGCTTCGCGAAAACGAATTTAGAAAGCTTCAGGCCTTAGTTGCGGATATTGGCAATGGTATCGATATTCGTTCTTCAATCTATCAGGATAAAAGTGGAAAAGTAAGAGCCCAAGTGCTGTTTATCCCGCAGCCGAATGGATTAATAAACTATAGTCTATCGTTCACATCGGAGACGGCCGATGGGAAAAGGCTGATAACGGATAATATGCATACGCCTTATGGCGGATTCTATCCAGATAATTGGAATCTTATTCGACGTCCTTGGACACGTTCGGTGACATCCCTCTTCAGGTTACATGTGAAGCGTATTCAAAGTTTGGATTTAGAAGTTTATGAGGTTGACCCAGTAGACGATCTCAATCAGCAGCAAGGAGTTTTGGAGCGGAAAAATATAGAAGAAGGATTCCTGTTTCCTCTCCACTTGCAGGAGGAGAATGGGAGAATTACTTGGGAGGGGCGCTACCGGGTATGGAAAGAGGTCTGGTTGCTCAATTATTTAGGTATAACAAGCAGGAGCTAGAGGGAGTTTCGCAGGACAGCTTGGTAGGCCCCGCCAAGAAACGAATCGGGCAGACTTTCGGGCTGGCTCAGGTCGCATCAACCACCAATGTAGGACATTTCGATCTTGTTCGAATCTTGAGTACCGGTAGCTCGTTCCTCGGAGTACCGATCGTGGCGATTTATCCAAATTTTGGATATTGCATTAACAATTTCAGCTTTGTCGATACGAGAACGGACTAAATTTTTGAGATCATGGCCATTCGAGGCAAAAAGGCAGCTGTACAATTTGCCATCCGCTGATAAGCGGGCTCGATTGCAATCCGAGCAAAACGGTTTAGTGATAGAATTGATCAAACCGAATTCTACGGGAATATCTGTGTAGCGATAACGGGTGGCGACTTCTCCACGATAATTGGGATCGACTGGAGCGAACTGGTAACGTTCTCTTATTATATCCAATATTTTATTAGACGGATAGACTTCATTTAGCTTCCATTGATTGGTGTTTCCGACATCCATGTATTCTATGAAGCGCAGCGTGATACGGCGATCCCGGAAATAGCTGACCATAGGTAGTATCTCGCTCACGTTTACCCCCTTTCTTACGACCATATTTGTCTTGATGGAAAGACCTGCTTCAAGCGAAGCGTCTATACCAGCAATTACAGATTTCGGATCCCCTCTTCCGCCCGCCATTTTTTGGAAAATATCTTTATCCAAGCTATCAAGGCTAACATTGATTCGGTTGAGACCGGCGTCTTTAAGGTCTTGGGCGTAGCGAGGTAACAAAGAGCCATTTGTTGTGAGTGATAAGTCGCGTACGCCCTTTACTGTGCTGATAGCATGAACCAGATCCACAAGATCTCTCCTTAGAAGCGGCTCACCACCGGTAAGCCGAACTTTCTCAACACCTAGCCGGGTAAAACAGTGTACCAGCAATAGGACTTCTTTATTGTCGAGTAGCTCTCTTTTAGGGAGAAATGCGTATTCGGGACCGAATACCTCCTTTGGCATGCAGTAGCTGCAACGAAAATTGCACTGGTCGGTGAGGGAAATGCGGAGATCCCTGATGGGGCGTCCTAGCTTATCTATAACGGGTTTAGTCATTGAGACCTGGCGTCGTTAAAACGAATAGCGAAATCTATTTATTGCCGACAAGCTTTCTACGGAGGAGATCCAAAGCGGTGTATAAGGCGCGGCGCTTGATTCCCAGGCGACCGATTTTCCATCGATAGCGGTGTACTTCAGTGCCGCCCGCTGAATGAAGACCCAAGAAAACGGTCCCCAATGGAGTTTCCTCGGTCCCTCGATTGGGTCCTGCGTAGCCTGTGGCACTGATAGCGTAGTCCGAGTTCAGCCTTTTCGCTGCTCCAAGGGCCATAGCTTCGGCCACGGGTTCGCTAACCGCTGTGTTTTTACGTATAATTTCTTTAGGTACGCCTAATACATTGATTTTAACTTCGTCGCTGTAGCACACAATGGAGCCATTGAAGACGCTGGAAGCCCCGGGGATATCGGTGATAGCATTGGCAATTTGCCCACCTGTGAAACTTTCTGCCAAGGCGAGGGAAACATTATGATATTTAAGGGAATTCAAGACGATTTCCGGTAGTGAATCGTGACCGTAGCCGAGAAAATCCGCTCCCAATAGGCGTCGGCATTCCTCGCCGATTTGATGCAGCCTTTTTTCTCGTCCAGTGCTGTCTGGAAAACTGATGCGGCAATCGACCTGGCCTTGGTGAGCGCAATAGGCCACGGCAAGTTGTTCGTGTTGGTCAAATAGAGGTTGAAGCTTTGTCTCCAATGCCGATTCGCCTATTCCGATGCTGCGTATTTGCAAATAGCTCTCCCCTTGGTCGATTAAGCCGAGCTTTTCCAATCGAGGAACGACTTGATTCTCGAACATTGGTTGGAGCTCGTTTGGCGGACCAGGAAGCATGATGAGAATCTTACCACTCTTTTCCAGCCAAAGTCCGGGTGCCGTACCATTGGGATTTTCGAGAGCAATCGCGCTTTGGGGCCTGTAGGCTTGTTTGCGATTATTGTCGCTCATTGGCTTGCCGATTTGACGGAACCGCTCCTCCATGGACTCGAGGATGGATTCATCAAATACGAGGGATTCTCCGAGAGCGTCGGCAATCGCCTCTTTGGTTCTGTCATCCACGGTAGGACCGAGACCGCCCGTGGTGATTAGGACGTCCGATCGTTCCCAGCAAAACGCGAACTGCTGATCGATATCCTGATTATCATCGGAAATCGTATAATTGCTGTGCAGTGTGATGCCTCGCTGACGAAGCTGATTGCCGATGTAGGTGAGATGCCCATTCCGGGTAAGTCCGAGTAGCAACTCCTCTCCGAGCGTAATAAGCATGTAGGTTTTAGTTCTATTGGACATGTTGTTTGGGCTTAGATAACGGATTTAGACTTCTCAAGAGGAACTAGTTCTAGATACTAAGGAGGCAATGCCAACGCTTGGTTCGAGCAAATTGAAAGAAAAGGTTCGTCGACTTCCATCCAAGCCAGGCGTGTACCTGATGAAAGACCGTTTGGGCTCGGTAATTTACGTTGGAAAAGCCAAGAACCTGAAAAAGCGGGTGTCGACCTATTTCCAGCCCTCCCGGTCTTTTACTCAGCAGCCTAAGATTCGAGCCCTGGTTGAAATGATCCGTGACTTTGAGACGATCGAAGTGAAATCGGAACCGGAGGCTTTGATTCTGGAAGGCCAGCTGATCAAAAAGTGGAAGCCGAAATACAATACGGATTTTACCGACGATAAGCGTTTCCTCCTCGTCCGTTTGGACCGATTTCGAGAGTTGCCTAGATTTACCCTAGCTCGATTCAAGAAGGAAGATGGAGCTCGATACTTCGGTCCCTTCGCCCATGCCTATCAAATTCGCAAGACCTTGGGCGAGATGCGTCGGGAGTTCGGCATCCTCCTGAGCGATTCCAACCCCAAGCGTCTCGAAGATGGCCGATTCCGGCTCTACGAGGATGTACGATCTGAACTCTATGGGCACGACAATATTGTTTCTCAGGAGATGTATTTAGATCGTGTAGACAAGGCTTGCGATTTCCTCCAGGGAAAATCCAAAGAATGGTTGGAGGATTTGAAGTCGAAGATGAACGCGGCTGCCGATAAAAAGCATTTCGAGAAAGCAGCGGAGTACCGGGATATAGTATACGCTTTGGAAGCATCTCTAAAAAAAACCCGCAAGTTCGAACGTCAGTCTTTACCAAAAGAAGACAAATCCCGGACGCTTGATCAGCTAGGGGAGGTTCTGGGACTGCCAAGGCGCCCTTTCGTAATCGAATGCTTCGATATTTCCCATATATCCGGTACTTTCGTTGTCGCCTCGATGGTTCGGTTCGAAAATGGTGTTCCCAACAAGCAGCAGTACCGCCGCTATAAGATTAGAAGCTTCGAAGGGAACGACGATTTTCGGTCTATGGAAGAAGTCGTTGGGCGGCGATACCGGAGACTAGATCAGGAGGGAAAACCATTCCCCGATCTTGTGATGATCGATGGGGGTAAGGGTCAGGTGGCTGCTGCGGTAAAAGCTTTCCTGATACAGGATCTTGAAGTGCCACCCTTAATTGGCCTGGCAAAAAAAAAGGAGGTTATCATTTTTTCCGATGAGAGGGAGCCATTGCTACTCGATGCGCGAAGCAGTACACTGCAATTATTGCAGCGTCTTCGCGATGAGGCCCATCGATTTGCCAATACCTATAATGCAGATCTCCGGAGCAAAAAGCTAAAGGAAAGCTTGCTGGACGACTTTCCTGGATTGGGGCCGGAAAAGCGATCCAGGCTACTATCCCGTTTTAAGAGTATCGACGGACTTCGTCAGGCTAGCATCGAAGACCTCGTTAGCGTTGAAGGCATCGGTGGCACAACGGCTAAGCGCCTTCAGAAGTTTTTGGATACAAATCGCAAGCGATAGAGAGGGTCTATTCGATCCAGAGGGATCGCAATTGTATAAAAAGTAGCACAGTTATCCTTCATGTGCTACTCTTTACGAACTTAAATCTACGCGCTGGCGGGAATGTTGAGAGATTCTATCTTGAGAACGTTTTTAGCCGTCTCAGGGCTCGAAGGATGGGGAACGACCTTCCAGAACTTGGCTATGGTGGTCTCCCACTCCTTTAAGAGCGTTCTCCCTAGTGGACTCGTCGTTGCATCCGCGTGAGCCGAAATAACCTTTTTTAGGGCGTCGACCTCGCCGCTCTCGCTAAGGCGTTCGATATCTACCATAGCTGGATTGTATCGCTGATCGAAGTGGCCATCTTCATCGTAAATGAAAGCGAGGCCCCCACTCATTCCGGCGCCGAAATTGCTGCCAGTTTTTCCGAGGCTGACGATGAGACCTCCGGTCATATATTCGCATCCATGATCCCCTAGTCCTTCGACGACGGCGACCGCCCCGCTGTTACGAACACCGAAACGCTCGCCAGCGGTGCCGGCGGCGAAAAGATGTCCTCCAGTTGCTCCGTAGAGACAGGTGTTTCCCGCGATCGTGTTTTTCGACCATTCATAGGTCTCACTTTCCCGAGGGCGGATGACGATTTCACCCCCGCTCATGCCCTTACCGACATAATCATTGGCTTCGCCAAAAAGATGCATGCGGATGCCAGGCGAGAGGAATGTTCCGAAGCTCTGACCAGCCGTTCCTTTGAGCTCCAAATCGATCGATGCCGGCGGAAGGTGATTGGATCCGCGGATGTAGGCGACTTCGCCCGATAGATGCGTCCCGATACAGCGGTCCGTATTGCCGATTTTGTATCTGCCGCGGAATGACGCTACTTTGCCAGCAATTACATCTTTGGATTCCTGAATGATCGTTTGATCCAGACCTCCCTCGAAACCAAGTCGCTCATTGCGCGGTCTCGTATGAATCCGTGGAGAATCGCCCGTGGGATCAGGATCGTGAAGTAATCCGCTCAAGTTTACGACGCGGGTCTTCGCGTTGTCTGGATCGTCGACTTGTTTGAGCAAGTCGACTCGGCCAATCAGGTCGTCCATTTTCCTAAAACCGAGTTTCGCTAGGTAAGCTCTGACATCTTCGGCGACAGCGTTGAAATAGGTGATGACGTTTTCCGGAGTTCCCTTGTATTTGGCTCGCAAATCTTCCCGTTGCGTGGCTACTCCAACAGGGCACGTATTCAAATGGCAAACACGGAACATCGCACAGCTAGCCGCGATCATGGCTGCGGTTCCAAAGTTATATTCCTCGGCTCCGAGAATGGCGGCGATGATGATGTCGCGACCCGTCTTCATTCCGCCATCGGTCCTGAGCGTAACACGGTTACGGAGCCCGTTCATCATGAGAACCTGGTGTGTTTCGGCCAGACCGATTTCCCAGGATGATCCGGCATACTTAATGGAGGATAGAGGAGATGCACCAGTTCCGCCATCGTGTCCGGAAACAAGTATAACGTCCGCGTAAGCTTTGGCAACTCCCGCGGCCACCGTACCAACACCGGAACTGGATACCAATTTGACGCAGACTTTGGCTCGGGGATTGACCTCTTTCAGGTCGAAAATCAACTGAGCGAGGTCTTCGATTGAGTAGATATCGTGATGGGGTGGTGGTGATATGAGTGTTACTCCTGGCACGCTGAACCGAAGCCGAGCAATCATTGGAGATACTTTGTGGCCCGGCAATTGACCGCCCTCCCCTGGCTTCGCCCCTTGGGCCATTTTGATCTCGATCTCCTTGGCGGAGGAGAGGTATTCAGCAGTTACGCCGAATCGGCCTGAAGCAACCTGCTTGATAGCGGACGAGGCATTGTCTCCATTTTCCAATAACGAGTAGCGTCGAGGGTCCTCTCCACCCTCCCCTGAATTCGATTTTCCCCCGATTCGATTCATGGCAATTGCTAAGGTCTCGTGGCATTCGGGTGAAAGCGCTCCGAGCGACATAGCAGCGGTCGTAAAACGACGTCGGATGTCTTCGATCGGTTCTACTTGCCCCAGAGTAATATCGATCGAGCTAGGAAATTCGATTTTCAGAAGATCCTTGATCGCGTAGGGTTGGTGATTGTCAGATTCGCTCTTGTACTTGTCGAAGTCCTCGGGATTCCGGCGTTTTAGGAAACGGTGCATCCCTCCCACGACTTTGGGATTCCACGCGTGGAATTCTCCACCTTTACGAACGACCTTGTAGTACCCGCCACTGGCGAAATCGACATCTTCATCTGCATAGGCCATTTGGTGGCGAGAGAGAAGCTCATCGCCTATTTCCCGATACCCGATACCGCCGATGGGTGTAGGTGTCCCGAAAAAGCATTCGTCCACGAGGCTCTGCGAAAGCCCGATTGCCTCGAATATCTGAGCCCTGCAATAGCTAAAGAGTGTGCTGATACCCATCTTGCCCATGATTTTGAGCAATCCTTTTTCGATTGCCGCCCGGTAGTTCAGGCAAGCTTGTTTAGCGTCTACGTCCTCGAGTTCGCCTGATTCCGCGAAGCGATTCATTATCGCCAAAGCGATATACGGGTTGACGGCGTTGGCACCAAACCCGAGTAGGCAAGCGATTTGATGAACATCACGAGCTTCACCCGTTTCGGCGACGATATCGCACTTCAGCCGAAGACCGGCTCTAACTAGATTTTGGTGAACGGCTCCGGTGGCCAGTAGCATTGGGATACCTAAGCGGTTTTTGCGAACGTTGCGGTCTGTTAGAATCAAGACTTTAGCCGATTTATCCTCAACGGTTGCCCGAGCTCGTTCCATCAGGTCTTTAACCGCTTTCTCCAAGCCTTCCGCCCCAGCCGATGCTTCATAAGTGACATCTAGGCGGATCACTCGGTCTTTAACGCCTTTCACGTTAAACAAGGTGTCGACTTCACTATTGAAGAGTATCGGTGAGGCAATTTTAGCGAAGCCCGCGCTTTGCGGCATGTCCTCGAACAAGCCCAAGCGCCCGCCAAGAAACATATTGATAGACATGACCGACCGTTCGCGAATCGAGTCGATGGGCGGATTCGTCACTTGGGCGAAGAGCTGCTTAAAGTAGGTGTAGAGCAGGCGCGGTTTGCGACTAATGAAGGCCAGCGGCGTGTCATCGCCCATGGAGCCATTGGCTTCCATGCCCGTTTGGGCCATGGGCTTTAGAATGACTTCGAACTCGTCTTTCTCATAGCCGAAAGCGAGCTGGCGGCGGACTTCTTCGTCTTCGGGATTGGCTAGAGCAACGCTCGAACCCTCCGCCATCTCATGAAGATCGGTTAAATGCTCTTGGCACCAGGTTTTGAATTTCGAATCTTTGCAAATGGCGCTTTTTATTTCTTCGTTGTCGAGAAAGCGTTTCTCTTGCAAGTCGACGGTCACCATTTTCCCGGGACCGAGTCGGCCAGACCGCACGGTCTTGAGATCGGTCTCGTCAATGAGCCCCAATTCGGAAGCGAGTAGAACGGTGCCGTCATCATATATCTTGTAGCGAGCTGGCCGGAGGCCGTTTCGATCCAAGGAAGCGGCTACGTAGCGCCCGTCTGTGAAGGCGATTGCCGCGGGTCCGTCCCAAGGCTCGAGCATGCATGCATGGTATTCGTAGAATCCTTTCAGATCGTCGCTGATCCGCTGGTCATTTTCCCAAGCGGGCGGCATCATCATCATGGCGGAATGCAAGGCACTGCGTCCCCCGAGTGTGATGAGTTGCAGAGCGTTGTCGAAGCTGGCGGAATCGGAAAGATCGGGCTGAATAATCGGACGCAGGTCGGAGAATCGATCTTCCCAGACCCCGTGAACATTTGAGCGTTCGCGGGCTCGCATTAAGTTCCGATTTCCTCGAATGGTATTGATTTCACCGTTGTGGGCCATCATCCGGAATGGCTGGGCTAGGTGCCAGAAAGGAAAGGTGTTGGTTGAATAGCGTTGATGGAATATGGCGAATGCGGTGTCGTATTTGTCGTTCTTGAGGTCCTTGAAGTAGGGACGCATTTGCGGCGAATTAAGCATCCCTTTGTAGACGATGGTCTGGTTTGAAAAGGAGCAAATGTAGAATTCTTCGATTCCGTGTTCGAGAGCTTTTTGCTCCGCGGACTTTTGGGCCAGGAAAAGTTTCCTCTCGTAGCTGGACGCGTCGAGATCATCCGTTTTGGCCGTCAGGATCTGCACGATTTTCGGTTGGGTTTCCTTGGCCTTTTGCCCCAAACAGGTATCGTCCACGGGAACTTCCCGCCAGCCCAAAACTGAGAGTCCTTCATCTTTAACCGCCGTCTCTACGATCTGCTTGGCGTGCGATTGGGCATATTCGTCGTCTAGAGGAAGGAAAATGACGCCAACCCCGAGATCGTCATCCTTGTACAGTTGCTTACCCTTCTCTTCCAGAAATTCCCGGAATAGCGGATAAGGTATCTGAGTTAGAATTCCGGCTCCATCTCCAGTAATGGAGTCTGCATCGATGGCTCCGCGGTGAGCGAGGTTCTTTAGCGCCTGGATAGTCTTTTTGAGCAATCCATGGCTGCGTTCGCCATTTATATTGGCGAGGAACCCGACACCACAGGCATCGTGTTCATACTCGCGTTTGTAGAGAGGTGACGGTTGTAGGGAATTCATTCTGTTGGAAAGTTTCAGGAAGGTTTGGCAAACAGGCGACAGAGAGCATTAGGGCCGGTTTGGAAGCCGGCCCCTTCGAAATTCCCGCAGATGCGGTTGGTCTGACGGACTAGAAGAAGCGAATCGGTTGGGATTGCTCCTGCCGCATTTTCTCGTGCTCTTCGTCAGAACATCCGCGATCGGTGGGCGAGCCAGCCTCGTTCTCTGTTGGAGCTACGAGGTTGTTCTTGATTATATACGCTTCGACTTCTTCGCCACTTACGTCAGCGAGCATAATTCCATCTATTTCGACGCAAGGTGAAAGAGGTTGCCCAGACTTGGCTACCATCTCGGCATAGTTCTCTTGGCTGTTGATGATGTCGATGTCGTCGTACTCAAGTTCGTATTTAGACATGATTGCCCTCACGCCCATGCTCCATCCGCATTGCGGCTTCAAGTATGCTTTTATCTTCATGGTGTCTCGATCATTGCAGGTTTTGTGCCTATCGACAAGTTTAGGAGCTGTAATGTTCAACTGTGGAGCCAGATCTCTGGCAAGAATATTTGAATGAGCGAGCGACGGTTGTTGCTTTAGAAAGCGACTATATCGATGTCGAAGCGTTGTTGGGGCCCATAACCTGTTATAGCAAAGAGGGTTGA
>DKNL01000315.1 GCA_002474325.1 Opitutales bacterium UBA7389 | reverse complement strand
TTCAAGGCTTTCGCTTTGTCCTTTTCCCCCTGGACGACGTATTCGATTTTCAATTCCTCGGCGCGACGGCTGGTGGCTTCGGATCCGCGCCCGGAAATCCAAGCCAGTTTGACTCCTGCCTCGCGTAGCCTGACAAGTCCAAGTCCATCAATAATCGAAAACCGTTTGGCTTCGGTTCCATCCGAGGAAAAGTAGATACAGCCGTCGGTGAGAATGCCGTCGACATCCATGGCGAATAGTTCGACAGCGCCCCAGTCCAGAAGGTCTCGTTTCAAGTTGGGCATGAGGTCAATCGGTTTCGATCCAGTCGATCAATGCATTCAGAATTTTATTCGTGTCTGGTCTGAAATCGGTCTCCAATTCTGGAGCGAAGGGTATAGGCATGTCTTGCGAGGTTATGCGAAGGGGAGGTGCTTCCAGATCGAAAAACTGTTTCTCGGTAATTCGGGAAACGAGCTCGGCTCCAAAGCCAGCGTTGCGACGGCTTTCATGAACGACCACTAGCCTCCCAGTTTTGGATACGGAATCACGGATGCGGTCAAGATTCAGCGGAGCGAGCGCTCGGAGATCGAAAAGGTCACACTCAAGTTCGTATTCTTCCTTCAAGTAGTCCAGAGCTTCGCTTGTCCAAAGCGACATTTCCCCATAGGTGACTATTGTGGCGAAGTCCCCGATACGTCTTTGGGCGGGCTGCCAGACCTTTTCGTAGTCAGGATTGAATTTAACCGGGGCTTTCAGCAGGCGGTACAGCTTTTTGTGCTCGAAAATCAGGACTGGGTTGTCGTCCTCATAGGCCGCCAGCATGGCGTCATAGGCATCTTGGGGCGTGCTCGGGTAGATGAGCTTTAGCCCGGGAATGTGCAAATAGAGTGCTTCTAGATCTTGGGAATGGAAAGATCCGAAGGTCAGCCCACCGCCACAAGGGAAGCGTAAGACTATAGGCACTTTGGCTCCAGAACGAAAGTGGTAGGTGCCAGCGTTCAGAGTGATCTGAGTCGTGGCATCGACGGCGAAATCGGCGAATTGGAATTCCACGATGGGGCGATGCCCGACAATGGCCAATCCAGTTGCATAGCCGACCATGGCGGACTCGCATATCGGCATGTTGACAACCCGCTCTCGGCCGAAATCTTGGTACAGATGCTCAGTCACTTTAAAAGGGCCTCCATAGTCGGCGATATCCTGACCCATGACCATCGAATCAGGCGACTCTTCCAAGATCTTTCGATGGGCTCGATTAAGGGCTTGGGCATAGGTGAGGGTGGGGGCTTCAATTTCTGACTCGTCCTTCCAGTCGATGGAGATACTGGATGGGGCGTACACGTCATCGATCAATCCTTGCGGCTGGCAAGGGGGAATCTCGATAGACTTTGCCAGAGTCGTATCCACGAATTCCTTGAGAATCGCATCCTCTTGATACAATCGTACTCCGAAGCCTTTCTCCTCGAGGCGTTGTCTGAAATTGGGCAGGCAATCTTCTTGTATCCACTTTTCTACTGTCTCTGGATCAATGTAATCGCAGGTATCATAGCCAGCATGCCCGCGGAGGCGCAGTGAATGCGTTTCGATGAGCATGGGGCGGCTGGTCTTTCGCGTCTCTTCGATGGCTTCCCAGAAGATGGGCAAGTTCTCCTCCAGATCAGCTACATCCATGGAGACACCTTTCATTCCATAGCCCGCAGCTCGGTCCACAAGATTCCCCGCATACTGTTCCTCGAGAGGAGTAGAGTAGGCGTACTGATTATTCTCGATAACGAAAATGATAGGCAGATTCAGTACGGCCGCCAGATTGAGGCTTTCGTGAATTTCTCCCGTGCTAGATCCGCCATCACCAAAAAATGTGACTCCAACAGCGTCCAGTCCCTTGCGCCGTTGAGAATCGGTCCCTCCCAGCACATTTGAGCACATCTTCCCTAGGTGGCTGATCATGGGGAAACTCCGATTTAGCGGATCGCCATGATGGGCATTGCCTTCCCGCCCTTTAGTGGGACTGCCCGAATTGCCTAAATATTGACAAAGATGATCGCCAAGATGATCGCTCCAAAGGAGATGCCCCGGCAGCCCTCGATGAGTCCAGGAAACACAATCGATTGATTTGTCCAGCATTAGGGCGATAGGCGCTACAATACCTTCATTCCCATCCGAGCAAGTGACGGTTCCTTTCATCTTTCCCTGACGGAAAAGCTCGAGAATACGCATATCGGCGAAGCGGCTGTAAGCCATCCACCTATGAACCAGCAGCAGATCCTCGTCATCTGCCTGTCCATTCTTCAGGCGAAGATCTCGCTTGGAGAGGATGTCGGGAGTGACGGGAAAAATCTCCTTATTTTCGATCACAGAGCTCATTTTAGATCTGGGAAGCTAAGGCTCGTTTCGTTCGATTTCAACCCGGGATGCGTTCTCGGGTAAAAAGGCTAAAAAGTATTCTCGCGATTCGGGAAAGGATATCGATTCGCTGGGTGACCAATTCCAGGTTTTGCCGAGGACGACAATCTTCTTGGCCTTTTCGGATTCGGGCAGCGGCATCTTGGACTCAATCGTAGTGATAAACTGAGCGGCCATACCTTCAGGCGGTGACAGTTGAAACACACAAAATAGGGTATCGTTTGTTTCCCATGCTTCGAGGGGTTCGGCGATCCAACCCGCCGATGGAGTATCCATCTGAAGCACGATGACATCTTTTGCCATAGGTTCTGAATTGAGACAACCGGCTAGGCAGGTGAACAACGAAGAGAGAATCAGGCCCCGTTTCAAAATTGAGCTTTGGTAACTCATAGGAGAGGCTTTATGGTGCGATTTCTTTTTGAGGAGTGAATGGTGAGGAGTGAATGGTGAAAGATTTTAGAGAGTGAGTTCTGAACAGAATCCTATTTCACCATTCATAATTCACTATTCGCAATCTCTACGGGTATCGCTTGGAGTCGATTTTCTCGATACGGGGAATATGGCGTCCGCCTTCGAATTCGGTTGCGAGCCAGGTGTCCACGATGGCCAATGCTGTTCCCTTAGTCACCGTGCGCTCGCCTAAAGATAGCAAGTTGCCATCGTTATGGGAGCGGTTCCAGATCGCTACCTGCTCGTTCCAGCAAACGCCGCATCGAATGCCGGGCACGCGGTTGGCAGTGATGGCCTCTCCATTTCCCGAGCCGCCGAGCACGATGCCGCGATCGTATTCGCCTGCTGCCACGGCTTCAGCAACCGGTCGAATGAAGTCCGGATAGTCGCAGGATTCCGTTGAGTCCGTGCCATAGTCTCTCACCTCGTGGCCCTTACCAGTTAGATGTTCGATAATCGCTTGCTTGTAAGTGTAGCCGGCGTGGTCGGAGCCAATGGCGACAGAGAGTTTGCTCATGGGCGTGATTTAGGTGGTGGCGGAAAGGGATTCAACGCAAATATCCAGTTAGCTGGAAGCAATGGGCGAGAGCCTTATCGCCGACCAGTTGAGCTAAGGCATTTGAGAGGCTAGTTGGAGTCCCCTTGGCCTGCCAGAACTCTAGATGGCGTAGTCCTCATGGAAGAGCGATCGGTCGGCATCGCATAGGTCTTGGTCCCGATGCGAATGGAGAGGGCCTCAGCATCGCTGTAAGTAACGCGAATGCTCCCCACGGCGCCGAGCTCTTTTTCCTGACCGCGAGGGAGCACGGCGAAGAAGAGTGGTAGATCCCCGTCGACTTGCTTTACCTCGACACGGACGTCGTCATTGGCAATTAGCGTGAATGGAGTGGCATCACGAGTTACTTGAGCCTGTGTTGGTGTTTCCGCCAGATTGGAATCCGTAATCGGTTCATCCGATCCCATGAAAGCGAGAAATCCCCAAATGATGGCGATGACGAGCAGGAGGGCTAGCCCGCCCGCTATGCCTACCTTGATGGCTAAGTCCTTCTCTAGATTGAGACGCTCCCAGATCGGGATGCTCTCTTTGGGATCGGCGGCTTTATCAGACTCTTCATCTTCGATGGCCCCAGCATTGGATACTCCCTCGTCGTGAAGCGGCTTTTGCTGTAGTTCGAGGCGGCCTAGAAATTCGCGATTGTCGTGGCGTGTCGGCTTCGATTCGCTCAGAAGGTGAGCATTATAATCCGTGAGAATCTTGTCGGCGTTTATTTTCAAGTAGTTGGCGTAGGAGCGAAGGAATCCTCGAATATAGATGTCGGGGAGATTGATGTCGAAGGAATTACTCTCGAAATTATTGAGATACTCGCCACGGATCTTGGTTGCCTCCGAGGCCTCTCTAACGGTGATGCCTCGTCG
>DKNL01000135.1:11792-26640 GCA_002474325.1 Opitutales bacterium UBA7389 | reverse complement strand
TGATGAGGCTATCGGGTAGCAACTGAGCCGGAGCGGGATCGAGAATGATCGTTTTCCCCGCTTCGCGGAGACGCTTTACGGTGTATATTACCGTTTCGATGGGAATTTCCAATTGCAGAAGAAATATGTCGTGGGCCACGATTTTTTCCCATTCGTGATCAATATAATGGGTATCCAGTTTCTGGTTGGCTCCCGGATAGACAAGAATGCTGTTTTCGCCATTCTTATCGACTCCTATCGTAGCTATGCCTGGGTAGCCGGGTACAATGTCGATGAGTTGACAATCGACGTTGGCATCTTTAAGTAGTTCGAAATAATCGGGACCGTGGAACTTATCACCGATTTTGCCAACTAAAGAAACATTTTCTCCGAGCCTGGCTAAGGCGACAGCTTGATTGGCTCCCTTTCCTCCCGCCGTATTGATCTGGAAATCCTTGGCAATGACCGTTTCGCTGGGTCGTGGCAATCGATCGGCCGTGACGATGAGATCGACGTTGAGGCTACCGATTACACAAAAGCGTTTCATATGGGAGATTGGTATCCAACTAAACATATGTGGCAAAAGAAAATAGCCATTGAATTGTTCCCTCCGGTTGAATGCCGCTAAGAATGCTTCATTGCTGACTTTGGTAGGGAGGAATGTCCCGGTCCTCCTTCCCTTTTTAAATGCCCTGGGACTTGCCCGGTTTTGATCCGGATGTGGGCTTGCTAAAGGCCCCTGATACCTTTCAAATTTAGAAAGTTATGGCTGAAAAGCGATTCGAAGGAAAACTGGCAGTTGTTACCGGAGGTGGTGCTGGAATTGGGCGAGCAATAAGCAAGCGCCTTGCTTTGGAAGGAGCAAGAGTAGCGATTTTCGAAAGAGATATTATCTCTGCTGCCGCAGTAATAGAAGAGATTGAAGCAGCTTCGAGTCAAGCAAGCTGGATTGAGGTCGACGTATCATCGGAAGCTTCCGTTCAGTCAGCCTTCGATTCGCTGGATCGTGTAGACGTTCTTATTAACAATGCTGGCATCGCCTCCGTGGGGAATGTGGAAACGACGACTGGCGAGGAAATGGATCGCGTTTACAACGTCAACGTTAAGGGTGTGTTTCATTGTACTAAGGCTGCCATTCCAAGGCTGAAAAAATCGGGAAAAGGAGCCATTCTGAACATGGCCTCTATCGCCAGTTACTTGGGGATCAGCGATCGTTTTGCCTATTCCATGACCAAGGGGGCGGTCTATGCCATGACGCTGTCGGTGGCTAAAGACTACATTGAATACGGAATTCGCTGCAATTGCATATGCCCGGCTCGGGTTCATACGCCTTTCATCGATTCGTATTTGGAAAAACACTATTCTAATAGAAAAGAGGAAATGTTTAAGGAGCTCGAATCCCATCAGCCGATCGGTCGTATGGGAAATCCTGAAGAGATTGCGGGGCTAGCAGCATTTTTATGCAGCGAAGAAGCTGCCTTTGTAACGGGGTCCGCTTATCACATCGATGGCGGAGTGACGAATTTGAGATAAATGTTTTTCATTCTTAACCACGAAATTAACGAAACGAAGGAAAGGTGTAGGGATAAGATTTTCGATTTGATGGCTATCGCTCTTCCGCATTTGTAGGTTCGCTTCCGCCTCCGTTGACTGCGGCGAGACGTGGGATCGTCCTTACGGGGCACCAGCATCCTCGACGAGTCGAGGGCAGGTCTTTTAGAATAAATTAGATTCGCGATTACTAGTGAAATCGTGGTGTGTAGAAATCGAGAGAATTATATAACGAAAAGTCATTATGAAATTGATACGTTTTGGAGAGCCGGGTGAAGAGAAGCCTGGGATTCAGTTAGAGAATGAAACACGGGTAGAAATTCCTCCTGGGTTCGGCGATTATGATGAAGCATTTTTTGGTGGTACTGGAATCGATGAGCTACGAGATTGGGCGAACCGTAGTGCTTTTAGGGCTTCGAAGATCGATCCGGAAGCCCGCTTAGGTCCACCGATGTGTCGCCCCAGTAAGATCATCTGCGTGGGTCTCAACTACTCGGATCATGCCAAAGAGTCGGGCATGGAGCCTCCCAGCGAACCGGTATTGTTCTTTAAATCCACGACTGCCTTTCAGGGCCCCAACGATGATCTCGTGATTCCGGTAGGATCTGAGAAAACCGACTGGGAAGTGGAGCTAGGCTTGGTTATCGGCAAGCGGGCGAAACGCGTGTCCAAAGAAACGGCCCGAGATCATGTCGCCGGATATGTTCTTCACAATGACTATTCCGAAAGAGCCTGGCAGCTGGAACATCAGGGGCAATGGGTAAAGGGCAAGTCGGCTGATACCTACGCACCCTGCGGTCCTTGGCTAGCGACAAAGCACGCCATTCCCAATCCGCACAAGCTGCGACTCTGGCTATCAGTCAACGGCGAGATGAAGCAAGATGGTCACACCAGCAACTTCCTCTTTGATGTCCCGACTGTGGTATCTTACATCAGCCAATTCATGACTTTGTTGCCGGGTGATTTGATATCGACCGGTACACCAGCTGGAGTCGGCTTAGGCTTTAAGCCACCACAATACTTGAAGCCGGGCGACACCGTCGAACTCGGCATCGATGGTTTAGGCGAGCAACGACAGGTCGCGGTCGAGGAAGCGTAGAAGTGCAATGTGACTAATCTTATTCTGAAGCGTTTAGCTGTGCCTGTACTTCAAAGGTTTTCAGAAACCAGGGAGTGAAAGGTCCATTCCAGTAGACGGCGTATAGCTCCCCTTCGATTACTAGTTCCTCTTTTTCAATCCACTCTAGCAGTGCCTCTTTGGCTTTCTTGTAGTTTGCTAGGGTATAGGAGCCGCGGGCTCCGATTGAGACGACCCGGCGCGAGGGTGCGTCGATGACTTTTACATCGGCGGAGTCACTCGTCGCTTTACCGATTTGGTCCTCGGCCACCCAGAAATACATTTTTCCTGGATTGATTTGGGCTTCGACGGGAGTGGTCATGGAAATGCCGTTTTGCTGGATGTATCGAAAAAGTAGGCTAAAAAGACGGCCAGAATTCCTGAAGTAGTCACCGTCCCCAGAGCTTTCGAGCAATCTACCTGCCGGAATTGTTTTGATCTCAATTTCTCCGGGCTCGGTTGGTGGAAAAGCTTCTTCGGCTGCTATCATTTTAGAAGGTATAGTCGCTGCGAGCACAATTGCCCATAAGGTTCCTGTTAGGAGTTTTAACACTTCAACTTTGACAGGCAATTTAGTAGTAAGTTCGCATAGATCCATTAGGTTATGGCGGTAAGTTAAGGGTTGAGCTAAAAATGGATAGTTTAATGATGCTCTCCGTATGAGAGCTCTCTTATTTAATCTGATCGTGATAAGCTTATCGGCACTATCCGGATATACCGCTGACAAACCCAATATCTTGTTTATCGTCGCCGACGATCTATCGGCCGAGGCCCTTGGAGTCTACGGCAACTCATTGGTCAAGACGCCTTATATTGATCGTCTAGCTCGCGAAGGCGTCACTTTCGAGCGAGCGTACTGCCAGTATCCGGTTTGCGGAGCATCTAGAGCTTCCTTTATGAGCGGGCTCTATCCGGAAACGACAGGATTTTTGGGGAACAACTATACGTTGGGCAGCTACCGAGCGATGAGCCCAGTTCACTCTGATCATCCGAGCATTGGCGGATTCTTGCGGCGGAATGGCTATGTTTCCGCACGCGTATCCAAGATTTACCACATGGGCGTGCCGGGGGGTATCGAAGCGGGCGAGTCCGGCGGTGACGATCCCGACTCTTGGGACCTGGCATTTAACGTTTGGGCCCCGGAGACGGGGAGCGTCGGGGAATTCAGGAATTTATCTCCAGCTAGATCGCACTGGGGAAGCGCGTTCGTGAAAATTACTGTTCCAGATGACCTATCTGTGACGCAGGCGGATGAGATAACGGCCACCCAAGCGATCAGCATTCTTGAGACGCGAACGCTTCATCGCAATGAGACGAACCGCATGAAGCCAGGCGCTCCGATATTTCTGGGTATAGGGCTCGTGCGGCCTCACGTTCCTTTGGTGGCTCCTAAACGGTATATGGATATGTACGATCCGGCCGATATCGAATTGCCCTGGTATCCAGAGAACGACTTCGATGATGTGCCCAAGCTCAATCAAAACAAGGGCAACTCAACTCAGTACAAAATGAATGAGGCTCAGGCGAAAGAATCATTAGCTGCCTACTATGCGAGCGTAACCTACATGGATGCTCAAGTAGGCCGCATTCTTGATGCGGTCGATCGCTTGGGCATAGCCGAAAACACCCATATCGTTTTTATATCCGACCACGGCTGGCTCTTGGGCGAACATGGTAGTTGGCAAAAGCCTAGCTTGTTCGAACCCGCTTGCCGGGTACCATTGATCATTCGGTCTCCGGGTTATAAAAAGAATGCGGGAAAGAAAATCACGGCTCTCACGGAGTTTGTTGATCTCTATCCGACCTTCGCGGAGTTTGCAGGATTGGAGGATACAGTGCCGGAAGCCGTTCAAGGACGATCATTAGTGCCTCTCTTGCACGATCCAAGTGGACGAGATTGGGAGTCGAAGCCGGCTTATTCGGTGATGGGAAACAAGAGAGCCGTCCAAAGATCGATTCGGACAGAACGGTACCGATACAGTCGTTACACGACAGGCGAAGAGGAATTGTACGACCACGACAATGATCCTGAGGAGTTCACGAACCAGGCTGGCAATCCTGAGTATGCATCAACCTTGAGAACGCTGCGAAATCAGATGGAAGAAATCCAAGCGAAGGCGAATCGTTAGGGGCGAATATTGGCTATGGGTACAATACCTCGAAGCTATTGAAGCGTATAGCCCATCAATTGCGCATAGGCGTCAACATAAATTGTAATCGTTGGTAGGAGCGAGTTGATGGCGTGACATTCTTGTAAGCCTAGGTAGTTTGTAGTCACGCATAGTGTGGGACGCTCCTCCCTGCCTTTCGATATGTGGCATTTGTCCCGGCGGGTAGGTTATGAACTACTAGAATTAGGTCTTGGCCCTAATCAACGCTTGTGAGCGTCGGAGATGATGAGACGCTGATATGGTGAAAAGTTTTGGCTCGGTCTTTGATTGCTTAGTCGTCGGTGCGGGCATTGCGGGATTGGCGGCCTCGAGGCGTCTAGTTGACGCTGGTTTATCTGTATTGGTGTGCGAGAAGAGCCGGGGGGTTGGTGGGCGTGTGGCCTCTCGAAGAATCGAAGGGGCTCCATTTGATCATGGAGCTCAATTCGTTACTAACCGGGGTGCCGAGTTTTCGAAGATAGTTGAAAATTTGCTGATTGCGAAAGTCGTATTTCCTTGGTTTGGGGAAGCGGGGAAAGAGCGCTATGTCGGTCTTCCTAGCATGAATCAGATCGCGAAGATTTTAGCGGAAGGCCTCGACGTTAAGCAAGGTATGCGAATCGAGAGTGTACGTTTCTGTAGCGATTATTGGGAGGTGTCGTCTGAAGCAGAATTAATTAGAAGTCGAAGTTTGTTGATGACCTGCCCAGCTCCGCAAGCTCTCGATCTTCTGAAATGCGAAGCAAACGAAAATAGTAGTTATATATTAAATACTTTATCTAAAATTAAGTATGATAAGTGCGTCGCGCTAATGGCCCTGCTGGAGGAACCGTTTCCGGTTTCAGATTCGGGCTTTTTGCAATACGACTATCCTGAACCGATTGCTACGGTAGCTGACACTTTGAAAAAACGCGGCCCGGAAAGTCCTGGCATTATCATCCAGTCGGGACCGGAGTTTGCAGAACGGCATTTCGATTCCGACCCCGTCAAAATTTCAGAGGGTCTACTCAATGCTTACCCGAGGTCAAAGGAATTGAGAATAGTGTCTACTTCGCTACAAAAATGGCGTTTCGCCAAACGTCGCGAACACTGTATATCCGATTCATACATAAGTGATCCGAGTGCAATGCTTTGGCATGCAGGAGATGGTTACATGACGCCGAAAATTGAAGGGGCTTATCTGTCTGGCCTGCGGGCGGCTGAAAGCGTTGCCGCGGAATTAGAGTTCAAACTCAGATGAAAAGGGTGGTTCGTAGTCCGAAGATTGGTGATTCGTCTAACATTCGCAATTTGGTCGTTGTTTTAGGCGATCAGCTCAGTTGTGAACTGGATTCGTTCCGGTCTTTTGACGTAGAGCATGATGCTGTCTGGATGGCTGAATCTGCAGTTGAAGCGGAGTATGTATGGTCGCATAAACAGCGCATCGCTTTGTTCTTTTCCGCAATGCGTCACTTCCGAGAAGAATTGGAATTGAAAGGCATCCGCGTGTTCTATAAAAAATTGGAGGAGAATCAAGATTACATGGGTCTCGATAAATTGCTCGAGCAGTTTTTAGAGAGCGGGAAAATAACGGGTTCAATCTTGATGACGGAGCCCGGTGAATGGCGTCTCAAAAAAGCGTTCCAGGACTTAGCAACGAAGGTTACTATCCCCTTGAAAATATTTGAAGATACGAGTTTCCTTTGTTCGAGGGACGACTTCGAAAATTGGTCGGAGGGCAGGAAACAGCTTCGAATGGAGTACTTTTACCGGGAGATGCGAAAGCGTAGTGGGATTTTGATGGATGGCAAAAGTCCAGCTGGTGGAAAGTGGAACTTCGATTTCAGCAATCGAGCGTCCTTTGGAAAACGCGGCCCCGAAGGGGTTCCGTCCCTTATCAGGTTCGAACCGGACACGATAACGCGAGAAGTGATCGAGCTAGTAGAAAAGAGGTTCGGTAGTCATCCTGGTAGTTTGGATACGTTCGGTTGGCCAGTCACTTCGCAGGATGCGCAACGTGCCTTGGAAGGTTTTCTGAAGAAAGGTTTGGCCGGTTTCGGTAAGTATCAGGACGCCATGTGGGCGGGAGAACCGTTTCTTAATCATTCTCTCCTCTCCCCATCTTTGAATTTGAAACTCCTGTCGCCTCGCAAGGTCGTAGAGGCAATCGAAAACGAGTATGCAAAAGGTCGAGCGCCTATCGAATCAGTTGAAGGTTTTATCCGGCAGGTAGTCGGCTGGCGAGAATATGCCAGAGGTGTGTATTGGGGCTACATGCCCGAATATTTGGATCGGAATGTAATGGGAGCTTCAGAGCCTCTCCCAAGCTTTTATTGGACCGGTAAGACTTCACTGAATTGTTTAAAGCAGACTCTTGATCAGACTTTGGATTACGGCTACGCCCACCACATTCAGAGATTAATGGTTACTGGATTGTTCGCTTTGCTTTGGGGAGTGGATCCGAAAGAGGTTCATCGATGGTATCTTTCTATTTATGTTGATGCAGTGGAATGGGTGGAGTTACCCAATACGCTGGGGATGTCGCAGTATGCAGATGGAGGAGTGATGGCTTCAAAGCCATATGTATCCACAGGGAAATATATCAATAGGATGAGCAACTATTGTAAAAGTTGTAAGTATCGTCCCGACGTGAGGAACGGCGAAGATGCTTGCCCGATTACGGTGCTCTATTGGGACTACCTGGATCGGCACGAAGAGGTGCTTGCCGGGAATCAGCGAATGGGATTGCAGCTGCGCAATCTGAAACGGATGGGGGCCGAAGAAAGGATTGGAATATCGGAGCAGGCAAATAAAACGCGACAATGGATTTTGGAAGAATCGAATAGTTAACCTAGGACTGAATGATGCAAAAAGCGTACGTGATAGTGGGCGGAGCGGGAGATATTGGAAGAGCGACTTGCGAGCAGCTAATTGCGGATGGCAAGGGAGTGATCGCGGGTGTTCGGAACCCGCTGATACTCGAGAACGATGATCGAGTGGAGGACGTCGACTACCGAGTAGTCGATGCGGAAGACTGGGATAGTATGGATGAACTCTTTGCGAGCATCAGAAGCGACGATATAGAGGTGTTGGGTGCAGCACTTTGTGTAGGCTCCATTTTGCTCAAGCCAGCTCACTTAACCCGTGTTGAAGAGTTCGACAGTGTACTCTCGAAGAATTTGTATTCGGCTTTTGGACTGGTTCGTTCCGCTGTCAAACGATTTTCCAAAACGGGGGGATCGATTGTCCTAGTATCGTCGGGAGCTGCCCAGCAAGGGCTAGCCAATCACGAAGCGATCTCAGCCGCAAAGGCCGGCGTTGAAGGACTGGTGCGCTCAGCTGCAGCGACCTATGCTAGTAAGGGCGTGCGGATCAATTGCGTAGCACCGGGTCTGGTGCGTACAAATTTGTCAGAGAGGATTACATCAAATCCGAGTGCTCTGAAAATGTCAGAGAGGATGCACGCACTTGGCAAAATTGGCGATCCCGATGATGTGGCTCGAGCGGTCGCTTGGCTGCTGGACGATGGGCAAAGCTGGATCACTGGTCAAGTGATCGGAGTCGATGGAGGATTGGCGAAAGTTACGCCCGTCAATTGAATGTAGAAATTGAATCGGCCCTTTATTGGATTAGGAATATATCTGATTGGGGAATGCTTTTCCTCATTTGGGTGGTGCAGTTGTACATCTATCCGAGTTTTCGAAAAGAAAGGCCGGTAAGTTTCGTGGGTTGGCACAGACGTTATATGTGTCGGGTCTCATGGCTCGTTGGCCCACTCATGTTGGGGCAGGTGGTGACCGGATTAGGGTTTCTGTTTTTGGATATTTCGCTAACAAGTGTTTTGTACATGTCAATGGTCGCCGCTACGTGGATACTTACTGGTTTGGTGGCCGCTCCTTTGCACGAGAAATTGCAAGAATCAGGGAGGGCATTGGGGCTGATAGCCAGACTAATTGCTTGGAATTGGGCCAGGACGATTATCTGGACAGCTATCGTTTTTGTGTGAGATTTGGCTCGGCTTTGTCGGGCAATTATTTAAGAAGAACAGTCATTCTGCCAGTATCTAATATTCAAGATAACAGGTTGGAATCCTGTGCTTCTTTATATGGGAGCTCGGATATCGCCCGATAGCTAGCTCAATAAAGCAAGGTGTTATCTGGCCTTGGGCAATAGGATATGGAGGATCGAGACGATCCTCCCTGATTTATATTTGTAATAAAATAGCCCGAGTTTGAGCTAGGGGCCTCAGCTGCCTTTCGGCTATTTCTGTCAATGGCAGTGGATTGCCTGGGACAGTTTTTCCACAGGTTCTTCAAGGCATCGCAGAAGGCTCTCTCTGCGGAATCAGCGAAGTGAACCTTAACATCCCTCCTAATTAGGACGCCGATTCCATTTCGGTATCCTCCCAAGACTCCAAGTTTAATTTCATCTCCATCCGGGATGTAGTAGGTGGCAGCGGCGGTGAATTCGTACATATATCCGTTGCTGCGTCTCCATGAAATGGCTCGAAAGTCTAGGTAGCTGCTAGCATTCTTGGGAACGATACCATTGTACATGATCTCGAAATCGTCCAATTTCGTCCTTTCGGTGGCATCGTAAAATGCTTGTCCCAACAAGTTCTCCCTGTAATAATATAACCAGTGTAATGTTTGGGTAACATATTAATACTGTTATCACCACACTCCGAATGCGTTAACGAACATGGGAAATTCTGAAATCGCTTCAACATACGATAAGTAAAAAGTCCATTTGAGCTCACTGTCTAAGCGAATTTGAATAAACGTGTTTGATATAGAAACGATTCTTAGCTTTTCGGTAGCCTCAATCGCTCTTTGCCTGGCTCCGGGTCCGGACAATTTATTTGTGCTTTCTCAATCTGTGACACATGGGTGGGAAGCGGGGCTTGAGGTGACATTTGGCCTTTGCACGGGATTGCTGTTTCATACGGTAGCTGTGGTTTTAGGTCTAGCTGCTGTGCTCCAGGCATCGACTGTCGCTTTCACAATTGTTAAAGTCATTGGAGTTGGCTATCTGCTCTTTCTCGCTTGGAAGGCATTCACTGCTAAGACCCAAGAGCTTGGAATCGCCGATAGATTACCCAAGGGAGGATTCTATCGGCGGGGCGTTATCATGAATCTAATCAACCCAAAAATTTCGATCTTTTTTTTAGCTTTTCTGCCGCAATTCGTGAGTCCCGAGAACGGATTCGTGACTATGCAGGTCATCACCCTAGGATCGATGTTTATCATGGCCACTATAGTGGTATTTGGAGCAGTAGCATTCATGGGCGGGGAATTGCGGGACTTTCTGGTCCGATCGCCGAAGGCCCAAACGATCATGAACAAAACTAGCGGCGTGGTGTTGGCTGGTTTGGCAATTCGGTTAGCACTTACGGGTATTGGGTAAACGTGCATTGTGCCCTAAAGCCGCTCCCACATTGCGTGTGATTTGGGCTAACAAAACATAGTTAGCTCTGCCAATCGCTAGCTTCTAATTATGCATTTTCGCTAGGGCCTTTTTTAGGCGGGCGTGGGCGGCACGGGTTTCAGCGTCAGCATTATTAAGATCGATGGGGTACAAAAGTTCAGGATCGGTAGTGAAGTTGTAGAAGTTGTTGTCGCCTGTTTCGTCGAATAGTTGAAATCGTTTATCCTGTATCCAGCGAGAAATACTGCGTCCCTTTTTGTTATGGCCTGGTAGTGGATCGTGATGGATAAATACCCAATCTCTAGGGTTTCCTTTTTCGCCGCGGATTTGGGGGAGGAAGGAGCGGCCATCAAAAATCTCATTTTTGGGCAGTTGGATGCCGGCAGCTTCGAACATAGAGGGAATGAAGTCGGTCGTATCCACGAGATTCGACAACACTCGTCCTCCTGCTTGGCCAGCAGGCCAATTGACGATTAGCGGGACGTGAGTGCCACGACGATTATTTTCCCCTTTGCCTCCGCGAATCGCTCGTCCGTCACGCATTTTGGATACAACTTCTTTGGGTGTTCCGTTATCGGAGTAGAATATGAGCATAGTATTATGGCGAATGCTTAGTTCGTGAAGCTTTGAGTCTATACGGCCGATCAGCTTATCCATGTATTCTACCATATCGCCGAAGTATTTATCTGGATTCGACTCGAATCGATCCCCGTGTCGCCAAGCTTCGGAATCCGGAGTCGGGTTGAAGGGGCCGTGGGTAAGAGCCATAGGATAGTAGATGAAAAAGGGATCATTCTGGTTTCGCTCAACGAAATCATTGATATAGTCGACGTAGAGATCTGGACCATATTTTCCCTCGGTTTCGGTTAGATATTTGCCATTTGCTTGGATACGCGGATCCGAGAACCGGGATGCTTTGTCTTCAGTATTTTCCGTATGCCACAGAAAATACTCGTGAAAGCCCGAATCATCGGCTCGCATTCCAAGATTGCGCCACTCGGGTTGAAAATCCGGGGGATTGTAGCTACGAAGCTGCCACTTGCCAGAAATACAGGTTTTGTAGCCAGCTTCCGAAAACCAGTGGCCAAAGGTCTTGGCCTCTGGATCTAGTATGCCAAAGGCGAGCCAATTGCGGAAATTGTACTTGCCCGTCATGAGAGCGACGCGAGTTGGCGTGCATAAGGGAATGGAATGGGCATCGTCGAAGCGGATGCCTTCAGCGGCCAGGCGATCTAGGTTTGGCGTATCGTAAGAAGCACCGCCGTAGCAACCGAGCGTTTCAATACCTAGATCATCGGCCATGATGAGAATGATATTTGGTCGGTCGGATACGGCCTGAACAAAGGTGGTGAACAGAAGGAGGATAAAAGGGCTGTACTTCGGCATTTTAGGGAATGTAAATCGTTGCTAGTACTTATTCCAAGGTGAATCGGGTTGGCGCATTCGGGTGGTGTTCCAGGTGGCTTTGGATGCTTTTCACTACATCAGGTAGATTTTTGGATACGTCTTTGGATTCCGCCAGCATTCCTACCTTAGGCCCGAAAAGCATCATAGGCGAACCATTGGAGGAGACGACCGCTTTGTAGTCACCATAGCGTATAAAGTGTTTGTAGTTAGGATCTGCTGGTAGCTTGTTGGAAAGCCACTGGGAAATATTCGTATACTCAGGATCATGTATGAGGTTGTTCCACTCGCGCGGGTCTTGTTTATGGTCGTAGAGTTCCTGGGATCCATCGAAGTATTGAGTGAAGCGCCATCGAGCATAGCGAATTGTCTGTGTGCCTCGCCCAACGTGCGTAATCGCCGAATAAGGCCATCGGGACTCCGGATTTGCTATTAATGGGACGAGGGAATTTCCGTCGAGGTCATCCCTGATTTTGAGATCCAATGCGTCCATGACTGTTGGATACACATCAAGAAGAGAAACAGGTTGATTACATTCCCTTCCTGGTTCAAAACCAGAAGGTTGCTTGGCTCGGGGAGGGACCGCGATTAGCGGTACCTTTGTGGACCGGTCCCAAGTTGTGAACTTCCCCCAATGCTCTTTTTCGCCGAGCTGCCAACCGTGATCCGACCAAAGGACGATGAGGGTGTTGTCAGCATGTTCAGATGCATCTAGGGCATCGATAATTTTACCTAGCTCAAAATCGATATAGGTGATAGATGCCAGATAGGCACTAACGGCGTCTCGCCACTGTCCATTTTTCACGACAGTCTCATGGGCGCCGCTGGTAAGAGCGTAGCGACCGAATCCTTGAGCCAGTGTGGAGACGTCGTCGAGATCTTCTTTGAGAGCATGTGGCAGGACTACGGACTCTGGAGGATACATGTCATGAAATCGCTTGGGCACCCAAAGCGGTTGATGCGGCCTATAGAAGCCTATCCCCAGGAAAAAGGGCTGCTTGTAGGATTGCCCCAGCTTCTCAACTGCCCATATGGCGCTTTGGGTATCCGTCCATTCTTCGTCGGGTCGATCTATAACGCCCCAATCAAATGACTCGATTGTATCGGAACCGCGATTACGATCCCTCGGCATGCGGTTCAATGGCATGGTAATGCCGAGGCGAGGGATTTCGTGGCGAACATAGGGAACATTGTCGGCTAAGGATTTTTTGCTAATGGTTCGTTCGCTTGGGAGAATAGGCATCCACTTGTCGTAGTCGGGCCCATATTCATCGAAGTAGTTCTCGTTTCTTCCATGGAAGAGCTTGCCTGTTCCCATAGTGTAGTAACCTTGGGACTCTAGATCATGGGTTAGCATAGTTGCGTTTGGTATCGTTTTCTCGATACGCTGACCGTTACCGTAGACTCCGTTGTTGATGGGGTTAAGGCCCGTCCAGTTTGCGGCCCGCGAACCACTGCAGGCAGGGACGACGCAGTGGGCGTTGGTAAACAATAGCCCGCGTTCGGCGAGGCGATCGATGTTGGGCGTTTTCACCTGAGGGTGGCTTTGCAGACAGCCGACCCAGTCGTTCAGATCATCGATAGTGATGTAGAGGATGTTGAATTTGGAACCCTGATGTTCGGCGAAGCTCTCAAGGCCCAATAAAAGAGTGATGACAGTGCTGAAAAGTATTTGGCTCTGTCTTTTAAAGGCGCTAGAGCAGGTCGCTAGTCGGTTTGGGGATGGCATTGGCGGGATTATCGCCAGATAAGCAAAATCGCTTCAAGGCAAATGCGATGCTAGAGGTCGCTCCTCATTAGGGAGACAAATTCTTTCGAATGATGAAACCATATTGAATTGCTGCGATCGTACCGATTGTAGCAGCCGCGCTGCACAGAGGCCAAAGGGGTTCGTTATAGTCCAGTAAGATTGCTAGCAGTGCTCCATATTGAAGAACGGTGGTCAGTTTGCTTAGGAATTGGGTTTTGATCAACCTAAACTCGCGGATTCGCCCAGCAAAGACCAATCCCACTGTTATAAGTAAAACGCCGAGATCTCGAGACCCAAGAAGAATCGATTGAACGAGGGTAAGTTTCCCAATCCATATCCAAGTCACGGCGACCGAGAAAAAGAAGAATTTGTCGGCTATCGGGTCCAAGACCTTACCCAAGTAGCTAGTCCAGCCAAAGAGGCGGGCGATAAATCCGTCGAGAAACTCGGAAGCCAGGGCCATTACGACTACCGTAAAGTGCCAGCCGACGGGCAAGAAAGGAAAGGCGATGGCCAAGATCAACCGAACAATGGTGATACCATTGGGGATATTCGAACAGATGCGGGATTGAATTTCAGCCATCGCGATGGGCTGCTGTGGTGGCTAGGCATCTAGTCAGCGTAGTCTGCCCACTGCTTTTCGATCCAATCGGCATCGGGTTTCGACGAGGTGACTAAATAGCGGTAGCGGGACTGATAAGAATCGCCTGGTTCAATGGTAAATTCTCCATTGAACATGGGAGCATAGGTGAAGTAGGGCATTCTTGGATGCAGGCGGACGGATTGGGGAAATCGAAAATTCGAGGGGTGGCAAAGGACGGTTATGGATGCCGGTTTTCCGTCTACGACCCCTCGCATGGATACCCAACGTACGCGTGTGTGGTTACCTCCGATCCGTTCGTGGCCATTACTGGTCAGGAATTCACAGGTACCATCTGGGTTTGATTTGAGGGGCGTCCAAAGGTTGCTGCCGCGAAGCGCCATGCCTCCGTAATGATATTCGTTGAAAAGCAAGGGTGAATCGGTCGCTGGTGTTTGCTTGCTTTCGATATCGAAAACGAAGTGCTTTGTGCTACCTCGTCGACCGGTGACCGTCCAGTTTTCATGGAGAACGACGGTTTCGCTCCCTTTGTCAGTAGCGACATGATTGATCTGAACGGTGAACGAGGCTGAATCGCTAGACGAGCCAATGGAAAGAGTCTTGGCATGTTCGGTTCGTCCGAGCTTATTGTGGAGATTCCAGAAATCCACCTTTTTACCTCGAAACTTTGTGTTGGTGCCGGCCATGAAGACGCCTCGTTGATGAGCGTGGTCTTCGGAGAAATCCCCTGTAGCGACTTGTCCCGAAGGTGTGAATACAGGATGAATATAGCCACTGCGGTTGTGAATCGGATCGATTCCATCTGGGGCAACCTGGGTCGCTTTGTTGTACTGCAAAATCGGTTTGCCGTCTTGGAGAACAGTGAGCGCGTCTTCTGTTTCCTTAACGAA
>DKNL01000135.1:0-11494 GCA_002474325.1 Opitutales bacterium UBA7389 | reverse complement strand
TAGTGAGCGCGTCTTCTGTTTCTTTAACGGATAGCGAAGGGCCCGCTAGTATTTCCCAAGTCGGCAGCGTTGAGGTAATCAGCGTGATCAGCAGAATAAAAATTCGAGAAGGTGCTAACGTTTGAGAAGCCATGGATTTAAATGGGCTCTTAGAAGCGGCGATACGAGTACTCTTTTCACTTAACTGCCATGTCGAATGATTGACCGAGATTGAAACGAGACTAATGTCGTGATTGGACCACCGAGGAGCAAGCCCATAATCATTATGACCCAACTATCCCGTCGACGATTTGTACAAAACGCAACCTTGGCCAGCCAATCCATGATCCTAGCTGACACTCAAGCCTCCGGAAAAGCTATGGTGGCTAACGACCGTATGAGAATCGTGGTGATCGGTTTGAATGGACGAGGCAATAGTCACATTAGTGGCTGGCTAGAGGAGCCAAATGTCGAGAATTACATCTTGGACGCCTGGCTGCGATTCGATGCTGAGAAGGAAGCACACTTCGGGAATTCAGCCAGCAAAGCGAATTTATTAATGAAAGAAGAGAATCGAAAGAGATACCAGTTGCCCGAACTCACTTACGTCTAAACAATTTATACATGTCACAAAAATTAAACTACGGTTGGAGAATTGGGTTAGGCACAATTATCGTCTGTTTGGGAATAGATTTGATCGATGCTCGCAAAGTTCCGATTGCTGGATTAAAAGGGGCCATCGTTGCTCAAGCCTCCTCGAGTGACAAGACCCGCAAGGTAGAGGATGCCAAACATGTTTCCACGGGAAAGAAAGAGCCCGAGAAGGATCCTTCATTCGCTGAATATGCTATATTCGAAGATGCGTCTTCTCGAGCCGAGTTGACTACGCCACGAGCGACTTCGATGCCGCTGAAACTCAGCCGCGGTGATCGGATCGCCTTCGTGGGAAATACGCTCTTTGATCGCGATCGGCTCTTTGGGCACTTTGAAACGCTGATCCATCAGAATCACGCACACTTGGAATTGACCGTGCGCAATTTGGCTTGGTCGGCAGATGAAGTGGACTTGCAACCTAGGCCGGACAATTTCGGAGATCTCGATCAGCATCTTGCGGCCGTGGAAGCGGACGTCATTTTCGCCGCGTTCGGATTCAACGAGTCCTTCGCGGGGATTGAGGCGATACCTGAATTCAAGGAACGACTACGTGGCTTTATCAAGCACACCGTGTCTCGGGCCTACAATGGCTCGACTGGGCCTCAATTGATTCTGGTTTCTCCCGTAGCCAACGAAAACGTGGAGGGTGTCGCAGCCGCAGATCTCAATAACGGGCGTTTGGCTGCTTACACGCGGGCGATAGAGGAAATAGCCCGCAAGGAAGAAGTAGGGTTTATCGACGTCTTTTCCGCGACTCGCTATGCTATGGATGATCGATCCACGGATCTGACATTCAACGGCGCTCACATGCTAGAGGAAGGTTATCGCGTTTTTGCCAAAGCAGCCTACGAAAAGACTTTTGGAGAAGAATTGGCGCCGGAAGTGAACGAGCGGATACGAGAAGTAGTTATAGATAAGAATGAGCATTTCTTCTATCGCTACCGGCCTCTGAACACCTTCTACTATACCGGTGGACGGAACAAGTCTTATGGCTATCTCGATTTCCTGCCAGCCATGCGCAATTTCGAAATTATGGTTTCCAATCGAGACCGCCGTATCTGGGGTCTAGCTCAAGGCAAGCACGTCTCGGAGGAAATCGATGACTCAAACGTTCCTGAGATGCCGGTCACCCATCAGTCGCGCGGTGCCAACGAATTTTTGAGCCCGAAAGACGAGTTGGCTGCCTTCGATGTGGATCCGAGATTCGAAGTCAACCTGTTCGCTTCGGAAGAGGAGTTTCCTCATATCGCTTGTCCGATTCAGATGCGTTGGGATTCCAGGGGGCGCTTGTGGGTGAGTTGCTCGACGACCTATCCGCATGTGTATCCAGGACAGGCGCCGGCCGATAAGCTGGTGATTCTCGAAGATACGGATGGGGACGGTAAAGCCGACGAAAGCACGGTTTTCGCTGATGATCTGCATATTCCTTTGAGCTTTGTTCTTGGCAACGGGGGCGTATACGTTTCGGAAGAACCTGATCTGACCTTTCTCAAAGATACCGATGGAGATGGGAAAGCGGACTTTCGTCGTCGTGTTTTTACAGGCTTTGGGACGGAGGATTCCCATCATGCCTTACACGATTTCGTTTGGACGCCGGATGGAGATCTGCTTTTCCGGGAATCGATTTTCCACAACTCCCAGGTAGAGACCGTCTATGGACCGATTCGGGCTAAGAATAGTTCTTGGTTTAGCTATCGGCCGTCCACACATCGACTAACGGCATTTGGAGCGTATCCAAACACGAATCCATGGGGTGTGACTTTCGACGATTGGGGCAACCATGTGGCTAGCCACCCCATATTCGCGACTGCGTTTCAAGCGACTAATCCCCCCTATCCAGAGCAACACCCGAAAGCGTCGGGAATACCCGCTTATTCAGGGACTTGCGGGCACGAATTCGTCGACTTCGAATTTTGGCCTGAGGAACTCAAGGGAGGCTTCATCAAAGTGCGCTACAAGCCGAACAATCGAGTGGAGATCCATAAATGGATCGAGAAGGAGGACAGCTTTGTGGAGGAGTATCAGAGCGATCTCATTTTCTCCCGAAACCTGAGTTTCATACCTGTCGATATTCGATTTGGTCCAAGAGGAGCGTTGTATGTTTGCGATTGGTATAACCCAATCAAGGGTCACGCTCAATATTCGCTGCGCGATGAACGCCGGGATCGCAAGTCGGGTCGTATCTGGCGGATCGTTCCCAAAGGGGCGACGCTTCAAGATCCTCCGAAAATTCACGGAGCTTCGATTGCCGAGCTACTGGATCTACTGAAGCGACCCGAATACCGTTATCGTTATTGGGCCAAACGGGAATTGAGAGATCGCGATCGGACGCAAGTTAAACGAGCGCTAGACAATTGGGTAGAACGGATAGATCGATATAATGATAGGTTTCGGCACCAGCAAATAGAAGCTTTGTGGCTGTATCGAGGAATCGATGCTGTGAATACGGATTTGCTAGCGGAGTTGCTTTCTTGCGACAATCACTTGGCTCGAGCAGCAGCTACTCGTCAGCTAAGGTATTGGTCAGAGGAACTGCCCAATAGCGAGAATGCTCTCAAAACGAGCGCTTCGGACCATAGTGCCCTGGTTCGGATGGAGGCGGTGATCGCAGCGAGTTATGTGGGCACAGCCGACGCTTTGGAAGCGGCCCGAAAAGTTGTCGAAAGGCCCTCCGGCACTCATTTGGACTACGCAATCGCTACTTCGCTAGGATCGGAAAACTTGTCTCGACTTTGGAAAGGGAAGGCGGGTCGCTATCCAGATATTGAAACTTTCCTCAATGAATTCGAACTGAAATCCAAGCGGAACGATGGAAAGTCCAAGAGAGGGGCTTCGGAAGCTTCTTTCGATTCGCAAAAGGGGCTCGTCAAGGTCGATATTTCCTGTGTGCCCGAACGTATGATGTATACGGTGACGGAATTCAAAGTGAAGGTTGGGGCCCCCGTTCGGCTGACTTTAGAAAACCCAACTGCGATGCCGCACAATCTGGTCATCGTGAAGCCTGGTGCGGCTGAGGAAATTGGTATGGCGGGAAATGCCATGGCTGCCGACCCTCAAGGAGCATCCAAACACTTCGTTCCCGATTCGGATAAAGTACTTTTTGCTACGGAGCTTTTGCAGCCCGATACGAGCGAAACTCTTCGTTTTATCGCTCCGAAAGAGCCCGGCGAATACCCCTATGTATGTACATTTCCGGGGCACTGGGTGATCATGCGTGGCGTGATGATCGTCAATTAGCTAGGCCTTCGAGAAGTCGGAGACCTCTGCATGGCTGACACAGAGGAATGCGTACCGCTCCGCGTCCGCGCTGGATCATCTTCTTGTTGGCCCGGTACCCCAGGGACCTCAGTTTCGCGGTAACCTTCATGTATCCAAGCGTCGGATGCTCCCGCGAGACGCGGACAATCTCCGCCTCCATCAGGCGCTTACTGCTAGCGATGGGCTTTGACCAGGAGCTTCTTCAGCTCCGTATTCTCCCTCTAGGGCTCGCGCTTCCTCTGCACCTCCTTGATGCCCATGCCGCCGCACTTGCTTCTCCAGCGGCAGAAGCCATGGGAGCTAATTTTGCCTTTCTAGCGTTTGCCCTCCACCCGAATGCCCGTGTCGGCCTCGCCGAGGATGCGGATTGTCTGCTCGGCGGCGCGTCTTGTCTTCTTCATCGATGATCTTCCTTTCTTTGATCGTCTATAATCGCTCGATCAAAAGTGGGATAGCCGTCATAGTTTTATAAGATCCCCACAATTGGCTACCCTTTTCAGTATGCTCTTCTCTAACGTTTTTAGATAGCCCTGGTTTGACACTTCCGATGGGATTGACTCAGTATTAATTCTTCGAACTTATGTCTGAAAAGCCCAACGTTCTCCTCATCTCTACGGATCATTGGCCCGCTACCCTGTTAGGGTGCGCGGGCCATCCCGCTGTTCAAACACCGACTTTGGATCAATTGGCAGCCAATGGTACGCGATTTATCAATACATATGCGGAGTGCCCAGTTTGCATTCCCGCTAGGCGGACGCTGATGACAGGGACCACGCCTCGTACCCATGGCGACCGGATTTTCCAAGAGACCTTGCCCATGCCGGATCTGCCAACCATGGCGGACACTTTTCGGAACGCTGGATATCAGGCTTATGCGGTAGGAAAGTTGCATGTTTACCCGCAGCGAGATCGGATTGGGTTCGACGATGTGATACTCGATGAAGAAGGGCGCCAGATTTACGGTGTAGTGGACGACTACGAGCTGTTTCTAGGTGACCGAGGCTATGCGGGGCGTTTTTTCGAACACTCGATGAGCAATAACGAGTATAGCTATCGACCCTGGTTTTTTCCGGAAGAACTGCACGCGACGAATTGGGCTGCCAATCAAATGTGTCGGGTGATCAAGCGGCGCGATCCGAATCGGCCCTCCTTCTGGTACCTCTCTTTCCGCCATCCCCATCCACCCTTGTTGCCCCTTCAGGATTACATCGATCTGTATCGAGATATGGGTGTGGAGATAGATATGCCTTTCAAGGGCAGCTGGACGGATGCCCAAGATCCCTGTTTTAGTCTTCAAGTCGATTTTGATAGGGGAAGCAAAATGTCTCCCGAGCAAATCCGTGGAGCTCGACTAGCTTTCTATGCCTTGTGTACACAGATTGATCATCAGCTTAGACTGATTATCGGTACGCTACGAGAGGAGAATTTGCTAGATAATACGATCATCTGTTTTACCTCGGATCATGGAGACATGCTGGGAAATCATGGTATGTGGGCCAAGCGGCTATTTTTCGAAAACTCGGCCCACATCCCCATGCTGCTCATGGGCGTAAAAGGGGATGAACGCGTTGGGCATCATCGGATCGACGATCGTCTCGTTGGCTGGCAGGATGTAATGCCGACGTTGCTGGATCTATCCGGTATCGATATACCCGATACGGTCGACGGAATTTCCATGGTAGGGGATAAGAAGCGGGAGTTTTTCTACGGCGAAATCGATGAAGGCCCGCGAGCGACCCGTATGATCCACGATGGTCGGTTCAAGTTGATCTACTACGGAACAGGAAATCGGAAATTCCTCTTTGATCTGGAAAACGATCCAAATGAGCTGAAAGATCTTTCCGCTTCGCCTGAACATGCGGAAACTCTGGAGCGATTGGAAACGTTGCTAATCGGCGAACTATACGGAAGCGATGAAAAGTGGGTGCAAGATGGAAAACTGGTGGGGGCGACAGACAAGTCGTTCGAGCCTGGGCCGAATCGGTCCCTGACGAGCCAGAGGGGAGCCCATTGGCCGCCGCCGCCGGCCAGCAATATGCCCCAGATTGAGTGGTATTCGATGGAGGATGACAAAGGCTCAATTCAGTAAGCGATCGATCTTGATAAAGTAGAACATGCATCTCTCCTGTTTCCATTGCTTGAATCAACAGGCTGGAAACCTCAGTTATCTTCGGTGGCCGCTCCGAGATCGGTCGTTACCCAACACAGAAACTGAAGCAGATTTCCCACCACCTCATATAACTTTGGCGAACCGACTACTTCAAGTACTTGTCGTTAAGTTTCTTCACGGACCAGAGAAGTCCGCGGGTGACAAGATCAAGATAGCGATCATCGGCGACGGTTTCGTCATAATGGCCAATCGTGGTGCTGAACACTCGGCTATCGTAGTAGTTGTTGGTCCAAGCCACAACGGCTTCAGCATCTTGAGCAGGAAAGAGTTTTCCTTGGCGGATGCGTTCCTTCTGGTGTTGAAAACCGGTTGCCAGAGCCTTCGCCCCTGGAAGGATCTGTATATTGTTGTAGAGTTCTTCGTTTCCGGTTGCCCAGTTTTTGAGAACTTTCGTCACAGGGTGTTTCGTATTGGTAAAACTGATAGCGATAGGCTCCTTAGGGCCGTGTCCGCTAGATTGGATACCCAAATAATCGAACCAAAGACTGGAGTTTGTTCCAGTCTTAGTTGGCGTTCGGTGGTCGCCTACGCGATAGCTATGCATGGCGCAGTGTAGATTGACGCCAGGGGTGCCGTTGCGGTGGGGGGCAAGAATCTCTTTAAGAACTGCGACATCGTCCATCTTAGCCGCGCATTCATCGTGGATTACCACGTCGTAACCGTGGGCGTAATTTGGGTTTCGGTAGAAGGCTAAAGGCGGATTATTAGTGGTATCATCGCTATGTAATTGGTCGACGATGGCGTAGGCACGGGCCTCGATGCCGTTCTTTAGGATATTCTTTTGCGTTGCGTAGGAATGGCAGCAGCCCCCAGTAACCAGGAGGGCTCGAATCGGCTTTACGTCATTCTGAGCTTGGAGGGGTAGAGTGGAGAGAATTGCGGCGGCCATAAAAGAGATGGTCGCAGTATGAAGAAAAGACTTATTTTTCATATGTGAGCTTAGAGATATACGGCCTAAAAGGCGGTGGTGGACTAGCCATATCATGAATTTGATGGCATTTTCCGAGCCTTAATTCAGGTCCCATAGGATAAATAACACGTAATTGAAATACTACCGTTACGACTATGGCTATCTCAAGAACGCGTACGCCTGCTGCTAGGCCTGTGCTTAAAGAAGCAAAAATGAACAGGGAATCACCCGTATTCTTAAGCGTATTACGAAATCTAACGGATGCGACGATGCCCGCTAGCGAGAACACTAAGACGAGCTGTGTTGCACGATAATAACGACGCCAGCAACAACCACTGGCAGAATAAGCATGGTCTCGACGAGCGATTGGTCGAGTTTGGCCCGGATTTTTAGATACACCCAAGTTACGGGAAGCATCACTTGTATGAGTCCTAGAATGGAGAATAGAAGCTTTAACCCATTTTCGATGTAGTCCGAACTCAGGTTTGAGAAAATCATTGTTTGGAAGAAGGAACTCACTGATTCCCTCGCGTAAAACTCCGATCCTCCACCAAAAGGCATCAAGTTCTGCAAGCCCGGAAACGACCGGATCATTTTGAGCAGTGCTATGAACACGAGTGCGTAATACATAGTTAGGATGCCGGGCAGTTTAATGGTAGGGAGCGACCCAATTCGTGAACTGAGCATCGTGCGTTACGGCAAACATAATGACACAGAGGATCTTAGATGGCAACAGATTAAATCGCAGGATTTTGTGGATTGATTTTGAGGAGGCCCGAGACAGACTGTTTTCCATGAAAGCTGCCTTGCCTCGACTAGTGATTTTACTTTTACCCTTTCTACTCTTTTTCTCCGGTCTGTCTGCAGATTCGCCTCCTAATGTGATCCTCTTGATGGGAGATGACCATGGGTGGGACGAAGTGGCTTACAATGGGCATCCGTACTTGAAGACACCGGTATTGGATGAGATGGCGTCTTCGGGATTGCGACTTGATAAGTTTTACACGGCATCGCCGGTTTGCTCCCCAACAAGAGGCAGCGTTATCACCGGTCGCCATCCCAATCGATACGGAACCTTTATGCCGAATTGGTCGACGCGTCCTGAAGAGATTGGAATAGCGAAGTTGCTCAAAGGATCCGGTTATCGAACCGGGCATTTCGGTAAATGGCATTTAGGTCCGGTTAAAGCTAGCTCCCCCACGAATCCTGGGGCTTTTGGTTTTGATGAATGGCTGTCCCATGACAACTTTTTTGAGCTGGATCCAGTGCTCTCGAGAAAAGGAGGCAAGCCACAGAAATACCCTGGGGAGAGTAGCGAAATCGTGATCGACGAGACGATCCGCTTCATAGGCGAGACGGGGAAAAACACCCCATTTTTCGCAGTCGTTTGGTTTGGTTCCCCTCATGAACCCTACATGGGCTTGCCTGAAGATCTGGCTCTTTACGATCAGATACCCAGCCTGTTCAATGACCGCAAAGTCGGGCTTACTAGTTTGGAGACAGGTATGGCAACCACGCGCCCGCTCGGCGATGTGCTGCGGGAGCGCTACGCGGAAATCACTGCGATGGATCGGGCTATTGGCAAACTGCGAGACTACTTGAATGATGAGGGACGAAGAGGTGATACCTTACTTTGGTATTGCGGAGACAATGGCGTTCCCTCGAGTGGCAACGCCACCAATCCATTCAAAGGTTTAAAGGGAGACGTATACGAAGGTGGGGTGAGAGTCCCGGGAGTGATCGAATGGCCGGACCGTATTCGGCAAAATCGTATTTCGGTTGTGAATACAGTTACGAGCGATATGCTACCCACGCTTTGCGCTTTAGCGGGACAGGCTTTGCCCGACCGCCCGCTGGATGGAATCAACTTGGTTTTGCTTCTGGATGGGAAAATGTCTAGTCGTCCTGAGCCGATCTACTTTTGGGAATACGACACCAACTGGGAGACCTCTACGGAGAGGAAACCTTATATCGAGCCCAGTCTCCAAGATGGAACAACGCCATTAGTAAAGCAAATGTCTGGAAAGTACACACGAAGTTTCGTCAATTTCCATCATCCGGTAATCCTAGAGGCCGACTATGCCGGTCCCAAAGCTGTATTGGATAATCGATACAAGCTGGTGGTCGATGGGAAAAGGGATTCGGGCATCGAACTATTCGATTTGGCGAATGATCCCTACGAGACCAAGGATCTGTCCTCCGCCATGCCCTCTCTGGTTGAGAGTATGAAAGATCAGTTGAGGGAATGGCAGGACTCCGTTCTCAAGAGCCTGACAGGAGCGGATTATTGATGTCTCAAGAGAATTATTGAGAGTATTCCTTAGGGAAAGTTTTTGGATCTCGAGTGGTAGGTCTGAATGCGTGCCAGACGTAGCCTTGGCAAAGACTGATCCCAGTCGGCCGAAAAGGAGAGGCTTATCGTGGCTCAAAGCTGCTCCTTGCGATGAGCGGGCGCGAAATAAACTACCGCTCGCTCGCGTCGTTTTCAGCTTTGGTTCCTACTACCTCGAGTTCACCTAGTTCTACACGGGATTTGTCGGTAACCCGTTTTTTCACGAGCTTTCCCATGTTTTTACCGAAGTAATTCTCGGCTACGAGGTTCATATCCTTGAGGGCATCGCCAAAAGCCTGGCCTGTAGCCCGAATACTGTAACGAGTTGTCCAATGCAAGTGGATATCGCCTTCGCGCAGCTTGCGGATATCGTAAGCCATAAGAATAACGAAATAGCGTTCCTCATTGAGCAGGTTCATTAGATAGCGTTCTTCTCTGGGGCCGATGTCTCCTGCAAACGCTACTTCCATGCCGATAAGATGGGCCATATAATTCATCGAGCCTTGGTTGCCTTGCTGAATGGTGAGATTCTTATTGATCTCGAATTGCATGTCCTGAATCGCGTTCAAGGCACTGACATCCACTGATCCGCCCCCTATGCTGGCTGAGGTGACAGCGCCATCGCCGAATCCATAGTCTTCAAGTGAGGTGATTCCCTGCAGTTCTTCAAACGAGTCTTGTCCAGATGTGGCTCCGTAGTGGACGACTATTAGTAAGTCCGCTTTATGAGGATCTGGTACGGGCAGAAAATTCTGTTTTTGCAGGTGGGTAGCAATTTCTAGGACAAGATTGCTAAAGCTCATGTTGTTCATAGCCGGATCATTGCGTGTACCTGGATGAAAACGGCCCTTCATGAAAGCGTAGGTTAACACTTCCTTCGATGGATCTTGTTCGCGAGCGATTGAGAAGTCTTCGTGAGCCTTGGAGTTGACCACTACGAGGCTGGCAGCTCGGGATGGTACGCTTGCGGAGAGCACAATCATCAGGAATACTAACAATCTGTTCAGTTGGACGTGGACTGGAAGATTCATAGAATAGATGCTACAGGGTAAACGACGGCGAGTTCCGTTCAGTTACGATTTGCGGTCGGTGCCAACGCGCGCCCATCTAGCTCTGGCTAAGGCGTTTGACTGGAGCATCGACAAAAAGAGTTTGAACCTCTTCCAATATTTCCATGATTCGATCGGTATGAGGACTGTCGCTTAGAGCCTTACGCATCGCTTTCTTATCGTGCTTCTTTACCGGATTGCCAGGAAACCAATGGCTGGCGTTTCCCAGCATGTTATAACGCGACTTGCCGAAGTCCACGAGATCGACCGCCTTGGCCCAGGTCCATAAACGGACGGTGTCTTTGACGTTGATCCCTTGTGGTAGATCTCTCCATTCCGGTATCCCGATATGCCAGGTTTCAGACCAATCTTCGCCACATGTCTGAGCCACCTCTCTAGAGATGTTCTCTATGATAGGCGCGATGGTTTCCCTTGCTTGGTCATAGTATTCCAAGGCTTGAACGTGCGTATCGAAGTCGCTGGGACGAGCGGCTCCGCAACTAATCGTGTGAACGTGTGGATTGGTCCAGCAAAAAAGATCGTTAAAGGCCATGGGCTCAAGGGGCTGGCATAGCTGCTTCAATTTCTCTGGGGGGTTGTAGAGTTGCCCTCCCTTATCGTTGGGGCTGATGATAAAGACCCCCATGTCTTTTTTAGACGCCGCTTCGATTGCGGGTCCATTGAGTTGAGCGATCAGATACCAGTGAAGGTTTACGTATTCAAAGTCTCCGCGTTCAATCGTTTCAATGATCTCCGCATTGGAGCCATGCGTTGAAAAGCCGATATGCCTAGCCCGTCCTTCATCTTTCAGTTTGTAGGCCTCTTCTAGGCAGCCCCCGTCTCTCAGAGCAAATTTAATGAGCTCACGGTTGTTCAATCCATGCAGACTTAGGAGATCGACGTAGTCCTGCTGCAGATACTTCATGGATTTCTCGAAGGTTTTTCGGAAGTCTTTGGGATTTTCCTCCGGAGCGACCTTGGTTTGCAAGATGATCGATCGGCGATCGAAATTCTTTAGAGCAAAGCCCAATTGCATTTCGGAACTTCCGTAGCCACGAGCCGTTTCGATGTGATTGATGCCTACCTCCAGAGCCCGATCGATGGTGCATTCGAGATTTTCTTGTCCCTCTTTGGGTACTTCT
>DKNL01000199.1:4096-4433 GCA_002474325.1 Opitutales bacterium UBA7389 | reverse complement strand
GCTCAAGCAAGCCATAGAATTCGTATTGCGTGCCCACACTTAGGCAGGCCAGTAACCAAACGGCAGCATCGGGGCCAATGACAAAGAAGCAGACGACAGTGATCGTCCAAAGAATGAGCGTACTAAGGATACGTTTACCCACTTTTAAAGCGAATGAAGGTCAGCGTGAGAGGGTCGTTTCTGTATCCAGCTGTTCGCCTGTACGACCGAATCGTCGTTCTCGACTATGATACGAATCGATGGCTTCTTGGAGATGAGCCTTGGTAAAGTCTGGCCAGCAAGTGGGCGTGAAATAGAATTCCGCGTAAGCGCTTTGCATGAGGAGAAAATTGCTTAG